>MHOB01000056.1 GCA_001821795.1 Candidatus Ryanbacteria bacterium RIFCSPLOWO2_12_FULL_47_9c | reverse complement strand
CACTGGCTCTACCAGTATCGTGGAGTAAGTAGAGCTAACTTTCATTTTTACCTAATTTTATGCTTGTTTTTATAGATGATTCTGGAGATCCGGGCTTCAAATTCGAAAAAGGCTCAAGCAGGTATTTTATAGTGCTCATCTTAATTTTCGATGATGAGCTCGAAGCTGAAAAAACAGCGGTGGCGATCAAAGAATTGCGCCGCGATCTTGGATTCCCGGATAATGTAGAGTTCAAATTTCATAAATCATCAAAAGATGTACGTACGAAGTTTTTGCAAGCGGTCAATCCTTTTAAATTTCGAGTGAGAGCTTTAGTCGTTGATAAAACTCTTATTCGGAGCCAAGAGCTGCAAACAAATAAAAATTCATTCTACGGCTACGCAATCAAAACCGGATTAAAATATACTGGAGGATCAGTATTGAATGCAAAGATAAGAATAGATGGTAGCGGAGATAGAATTTTCCGTAAAAGCTTTTTATCGTACTTGAGACGTCAGTTAAACTCGCGAGAGCAGAGAATTATGAAGAACTGTAGATTGGTCGATTCTAAAGGAAATGTTCTTGTCCAAATGGCTGATATGATTGCCGGTAGCGTGAGAAGATTCTACGACGAAGACAAGCCAGACCATAAAATGTATAAGGCGATTATCAAAAAACACATTGAGGATGAATGGCAGTTTAAGTAACAAAAAACAGCCCTTTTGGGGCTATTTTCAACCACGTTCCTATGCTGGTTGTCCCAGCCACGCCGCCGTCCGGCGACAGTTCGGAATACAGGTTTTTGTATTTTGATTGTAGACGAAGCGATAACTATTGTCAATTGGTTTATACACAGTGCTTCTTACTTGGAGGTTCCACCTCCAAATCAAGTGAGCAGTTTTTGTAGCGTTAAAAGCGCTCTTCGGTACTGACTTTTGACGGTATTTATGGATTTTCCGAGCCGGGCGCCGATTTCATCAAACGTGAGATCGCTTTCATGGCGCAATGTGAATACTTCTTGATAGGCGAGCGAGAGTTTGCCGAGCGCGCTCTCAAAAAGCGTTTGCCTCTCCGCGCGCGCGGCAAGCTCGTCAGGTAGTGGCGCTGGATCGGCGAGTGTGTCAAGAAACGGATTTTTGCCGTCGGCAATCTCGAAATCCGAAAACACAAAACTTTTCTTTTTGCGAAGCGAGTCGATCGCCGTATTTCGCGCGATTGTAAAAAGCCATGTTTTAAAATTCTGGTCTTGATTGTAGCGCTTGAGATTTTTCCACATTTTTACAAATGTTTCTTGCGTAATATCTTCGGCGTCCTGCGTATTTCTTACTAAACGATATACAAAATTATAGACCGGATTGATTTGTCTTTGGACCAAAAGAGCAAACGCGGCGTCGTTCCCGTTTAGATAGTCATCAATTAACTGTTTGTCGGTTATTTCCATGGCGTCTCTTCTCGTATATTGCCGCATTTGCCCCGATTTGACAATAAATAAAGGTCCGGACGTTATAGTTATATATTGGTTGGATATGCTATACTCGCAAACATGAAAAAGAGTTCGGTTCTTGTTACAGGTTGCGCAGGTTTTATCGGAAGTAATTTTGTTGCAGCCTTCGAAAAGCGTTTCCCGGATTTTCCGATTATTGGCATTGATGATTTTTCAACAGGTCGGCGGGAGGCGCTTTCGCCGCATATCACGTTTTATGAAGGATCAATTTGCGACGAGCGTCTTGTCGGAAAGATTTTTAGAAAACACAAGCCCAAATATGTTTTCCATTTTGCAGCATTACCACGCGTGTCTTATAGCGTTGAGTTTCCGGCGAAAACAACACTCGTCAACGTATATGGTACCGTTTTACTTCTTGAGCATTCCAGAGATTATAACGTGAAGCGTTTTATCTATTCATCTTCGTCTTCAGTATATGGCGGCGCAAAAAGGATGCCCACAAAAGAAAAAGAGAACCCGCCGAACCCTGTTTCTCCCTATGCGCTTGAAAAGTACGCGGGAGAACCCTTCTGCCGAATATTTAGCGGGCTTTATGGTCTCGACACAGTGAGTCTTCGGTATTTCAATGTTTTTGGTCCCGGACAATACGGCGACTCTTCTTATTCAACGGTAATATCCGCGTGGCTCGAAGGAACATATTTTCCGAAAAAAAGAAAAATTTTTCTGGAGGGTGACGGGAGACAATCGCGCGATTTTTGTTTTGTGGGGAATGTTGTTGATGCGAACATACAAGCTATGCGATTTCACGGAAAGTTTTCTGGCGAGGTATTTAATATTGCGGAGGGGCAAAGAACCAGTCTTCTTGCAGTCAAGAAAGCAATTGAGCAGATGACGAATAGGAAATTGTATTTGGAAAAACATCCTCCACGAAAGGGTGACGTGCGCCACACGCACGCAGATATTTCAAAAGCGAGGGAATGGTTTGGGTATAATCCAAAATTTGATTTCAAAACTGGCCTGGGTAAAACCGTTGAGTGGTATATGTTGCGCGCGGTAGAAAACGCACATTAATTTGATTACTTGAGTTTTGCATTGATTTATGCTATCTTTTAGGTATGGCGCGGACGAGAAACAGAGAATGGGAACAAAATCAGATCAATACGAATCTTGTGGGTTTTTTGGAGAACTACAATCAGAATATTCCTGGAGGTTTTCCGCGCGCGTCGGTTAAATCATTGAAAGAATTTCAAGTAGCGCACCCGCTCCTTTTCAAACATGGCGATGAGTGGTCCGTCGACCGGCATAGAAAAAGGTTGATGGATTGGCTTTCTTCGCATCGCGATGACTCATAGAAATAATCCTACTTTTTATGGTCTTGGCATAGCGCCCAAGCTTCTTGATATTATCGCGCACTTAAATTTTACTACTCCTACGCCGATTCAGGAAAAAGCAATTCCTGTTGCAATTGAAGGCAAAGACATCATCGGCATCGCGCAAACCGGCACCGGCAAAACTCTTGCTTTTGGCGTGCCGATGATCCAGCGTATCGCGCAGGCAAAAACGCAGGGCATTGTTATCTTGCCGACGCGCGAGCTTGCGTTGCAAGTAGATGAGACGCTTCATGCAGTTGGCCGCAGTTTGGGTTTGAAAACAGCCGTGCTTATCGGTGGCATGGCAATGAGGCCGCAGGTGCAGGCGGTTGCGCGCAGGCCGCATATTATCATAGGCACGCCTGGACGCATCATTGATCATCTTGAGCAAAAAACCCTCTTGCTCGATCGCATTTCAATTCTTGTTTTGGATGAGGCCGATCGCATGCTCGATATGGGTTTCATGCCGCAGATCAGGCAGATTTTGCACAAAATGCCGCGCGCACGGCAAACAATGCTTTTTTCGGCAACCATGCCGGATGATATTGTGCGCATTGCAACTCAACATATGAAGTTGCCCTTTCGCGTGGAGATTGCCCGTCCCGGGACTACCCCCGAGCGCGTGGAGCAGGAACTTTTTGTGGTAAAAAAAGATGAAAAGATCCGCTTGCTTGCGGCGGTGCTTACGCAATACCGCGGCACGGTTTTGATTTTTTCGCGCACAAAACATGGGGCTACAAAAATTACGCGAGCTGTCCGCGACATGAGTCACACGGCCGCCGAGATTCATTCGGGGCGGTCGCTCCCGCAAAGGCGCGCGGCGCTTGAAGGTTTTAAAACAGGAAAATACCGCGTGCTTGTTGCGACCGATATTGCGTCGCGCGGCATTGATGTGGTGGGGATTGAACTTGTGATCAATTATGATATTCCTGACAATCCTTCCGACTACATTCACCGCATCGGCCGCACGGGTCGCGCGGGGGAAGCGGGTCGCGCGATTTCATTTGCAACGCCCGAGCAGGGCGGTGCCGTTCGCGAAATAGAAAAGCTTCTGCAAACGCTTATTGCAATTTCAAAACTGCCCGAGCTTCCGGTTGTGCCGCGGCGCGGGCATCACGAACGGGTTAATGAGCGCGCATTTCCACAGCGGCCGTTTCATCACGCGCCTCACAGCAACCGCCCGCGCCGCGCGAGGCCATTTTTTCATAAATAGTGCTGGCGTTTTATACACTTCCGATATAATCAAAGCGCGGTATAATTATATTTAATGCTTGCGTTACTCACTGCAAAGCCAATATTGATAGGTCTGCATTTAGGGTTTGCGATTCTTGGGATTGACGCCTTTTTGTGGCTTTTGGGTGAGCTTGTCGCGCGCGCAGGATCAGCAAGCCGTCGCATGTTTGCGGCCGCAGTTGGGCTTGCCAGTTTTATCGGCAGTTGGTTTATCGGTGGATATTATTATGTGAATTTTTACGGTCCGCTCGTGAAGCCGGTGATTCTCAAGGGGAGCGCGCCGTGGGCGCATGCAATTGCCATGGAAGCAAAAGAGCATATTTTTCTTTTTGTTGTTCCGATGGCCGTTACCGCTTTGCTTCTTTCACGTCTTGACAATGCCGCGCTTGACTCTGCTGGATTGAGGAAGCCCGCAATTTTCTTGGCAGGCACATTGGCTGGCGTCGGCCTTGCGATAGGTCTTATGGGGTACATAATTTCTGCCGCCGCGCGCTGGGGAGTTTTATAACATGAACAAGCTCAAAACAATTTATGCATCAGCAGTGGCGGCAGCACTTTCGATTGTCACAACAACGGCGGTTACGATTGGCGGAGAATTATCATTGCCGTTTAAAAACTTGCTTAAAAGTTTTACGGGGCACCACTGGATCACAAAAAGCTGGCTCTCGATAATTGTTTTCGCAGTAGTATTTGTTGCAGTCCGCATTCTGTCAAAAAAAGAAAACGCGGCGCGCACGCGCCACGCGGTAGCAATGCTCGTATGGCTTACCGTCGCCGCCTCTCTGGTGCTGGCCGGTTTTTACATTTTTGAATACACGAGCCGTTGAAATTGGTTTCCTTAAATACGTGGACGGGGAAGATATTCGAACCGCTCATTGAATTTATCACGGTGCACAAAGATGCCGATATTTTTTGTTTTCAGGAAATTTTTCGCACGCCTATAGGGAAAAAGGGGAGCCACGGGGCGGGATGCCGCGCCGCAGGCGCGGCATTAGAAGTCAGCAGTCGGATTTTCGCGGAAAAAAGTTCGGATTTCGTTCAGCGTTTGGGAGCCAGGTCGAATTATTAGTAACAATATATTTATATGGCAAAAAGAGCTACAGGAATTAAACCACACAAGAAATCAAAACATTCTCATAAAACCAAAAAGAGGCTTGAAATCAAGCGATTGATGCTTGCAGAGAAAGCTTCTAGAAAAAGGTTTAAATAAAAACATTGATAGGTTATTTGTGGTCGCACTTTTTGGAAATATCACAGGAGACAATCTTGGCTATTTTCTATCAAGGAGGTACGGGGAAGAATTATTGCGATCCATCTTTCCGGTGGCTATTCCGGCGAGCCAGGAAAAATTCATATATTTATAGGAAAGTCACATGAGTTTTTTGCATTATTCTGTTATCGGGGTACTTGTGCCGGAGTTAATAAAGAAGGCGCCGGCGGTTCTCAAAAGGATATTCAGGCTTCGGGCGATTGACGATGCGACTAAAGCGCGAGTGGCCGCAAAAGAATACCCGCGCTATTACAAAATCGGCTACACGCTTTGGTTGTTTTGTCTTTTTTCAATCGGGTTTGTCATATTTGGTTATATTGCTTTTTATCTTCCCGTCGCTTCCGTAAATTTTGACTACAGTAAGTATTGGAAATATCTATTTCTCGGCCTCATTAATATGATTGGCGCATGGTTTATTATCGGAGCAATATTTGATCAGATTTTTTGGTGGCCGTCTTCGGACAGCTTTAAAGATTACGTGAGATATCGAAATATTAAAGAGGGTATGGACGTTGATATTCCGGAGCAGATAAAAACGCTGTGGAAAATTGGGGTCGGGTATTATATTTTGTTTTCTCCAGTTTTATATTTTTTACTTCAATGAACGTATCAAAAAAGATAGTTATGGTGGGTGGCGGTTTGGTTGCGATTGTGGTCGTTGCCGCCCTGATTTATTATATATATTTGTTGCCTGCTCCGGCGGACGATATAACGAAGCAAGAGGCACTGGAAAAAGTCCAAGCTATGCCAGAAGTCCAAGAGTTTATTGCGGAGCTTGAAGCGAACAGAAAAAGCGCTTCGTTCAACATTGAAGACCGCGGCGATTCATGGAGCGTGCAAGTGTATGAGATAGTCGTACAAAGCGGCGAATCGCATACCGCGACGTTCAATTGGTATCGTGTGGATAAAAAAGCAGGCGCCGTTTTAAGAGAATTTGAATGATGATATAATAAATAAATATGAAAAAACTTTTTGATAAAATAAAATCTGTTTTTCGGGTATTTCGAGCTCTTAAGAATTTGTGGAATTCAATAAAATCCGGCATTGCTTTGCTCAAGATGCCGCTTGCGGGATGGGCTTTGGTTCTGGTTGCAGCTTTTGTTATCTATTCCGTGGTGACAGATTACCATGCGCTCCGGAAGGCAATTGATTATATGCAAACCGCTTTTTCATCGCCCGGGGCACAAGTTGTCGCACCGCCCAGTATTAAAACTTCTATTACCAAAGACGATCCCGAATGGATGTCAAAATACTGTCGCGAGCAGTCAGCCGCTCTCCCGCCGGCGCCCTTTACATACATAAAAAAAGATACGTATGAAAAAGCCAAAGGGGTTCCGATTCCCCCTCTTTATGTGGGAAGCCGAATGCCAAAGAATGAAAAAGGGTATAGGGTAGATTCCCTGACGTGCGGCATGGTTTATAAGTATGACGACAAGGAGGCGTTTTCTTCCGTTGGTGTTGCCTATAAATTTGACATCAATACTTTCAACGAGTTTGAGCAGCGTGCGGATAACATTCATACGAGCATTATGGATGCTACTTGGAAAAAAATTTCTCCGTTAGGCAAAGAAGAAGCCGGCAGACCATTTTATAGCTATGACGGTTACCCACTGCTTTTTACGCGCGAGAATCCAGAGCTTGGCACAGTGGAATACGCCGATATGAATTTTGCCATTGATTACTATGTTCTATTTACAGTTTTTGAAAAGCCTAAGTAAATAGTTTGATATTATGAAAATAATTTTTCGGCTCAAAACAATACTTGTGATGTCCGTGGCTATCTCCACCGTTTTGTTAGTTGCCACTGTTTTTTTTATCGTACCAAACACCAACGCGCAGACTGACATAGACGCTTGCCAAAATGAATATAACGCCAGCCGCTCAAAGTGCATAGAGGACAATAAAATTTGCAATGCGTCCTGCGGCGAAAATTATGATTGCAAACTGGCTTGCAACCTTGAAGCAAACTCGTGCGAGGATGCGACGGTTGATCGGCAAAGAAAGTGTTTGGGGGTATGGCCATATGATCAGTCATCCGATCAGGATCTGCCCGTGGTGGATGTAAGTCCTACACAACCGGAAAGCCCGCCTCAAACAACAATTCCTCCGCCAGCTCAGCCGCAAACTTCTCCAAAGACACTTCCTCCGACTACGCCGCAGCACACAACCACAAAACCGCCGGAACAGCCGGCCGAACAATCAACAGAACAAGCTCCCCAAACAATTGTAGATTGGACGAATAAAATTGATAATTTTTTTATTACATTATCTGCTGGCTTTGAACCGATTTTTGTCACGTTTTTAGACAAGATTACCGAAAATAAACCAGAAGATTTTCTAAACAAACAGCCCGATGAACAGCAAAAAATTATAGACGATTTTATTAAAAGCGAGAGGCCCGCAACAGTAATTGTGGGTAAGATAGACGGCAAACCAATAGAGGTTGAACTTCGCGATATGCCTTTAGCAGATACGGCAAAGGAGCCGCTTAAGGTTGTGGCGCGTCAGGATCCCAAAGGCATCTTAGAGATTAGCCCTTCTTTGTGGCTTAATTCCGAAGAAACATTAATCAGAGGTGCGACACTGTATCCGGTCCCTGGCGGCGAACAAGAAAAATATCTTCTTAGCGAAGAATATAGACAAAAAGGTCATTTTAGCTTGCCCATCGTTGATCCAATCGGTTTAAGTTTTGAAGAATATCATAAGAAAAGGGGAGAGATGCTGTCACTTTTCGAGTCACAATTCAACTACACTGTGCCTATTGTGGTCACCGCTAGCGGTCAATCAGTCTCGCTGATTTTGCTGGGCGGAGACTCTCCGACCCCCAAAACAACTTCAACCGATGAAAATCAAAAAAAACAACAGACTGTTAATTGGGAGAATATAAAGTTCGTAACGAAACCGGGTGCCAGGCAGATAGGTGTCCTTAATGATACGCCTTTTGTACTCCACCCGGATAGTCAAGTTAGTATAAAAAGTTTGAATGCGCTGGAGCTTTCCGGAGGCGCTGTTGAAATACAAAGGCCAAATGATCCCTTAGATTCGTCTTTTGTAGTTGAAACGCCACTGGGAACAGTTAAGTCCAATAAAACCCGCTTTTGGGTGGCATACAATCCAACACGAGGCTATATACTTGTTGGTGTCTGGGAGGGAGCAGTTTCCGTGACCCATGCTTATACCGGCAAGACGATGATGCTTGAGGCTTTTGAAAATGGAACTCCAAATATCGTTCTTTTGCTTTCACCAGAATTTGGTAAATCAAAAATAGGCACATGGCTTTGGATTATACTTGTTATTGCCATTGTGGCTGTCGGCTATTTCGCCTACCTCAAAAAAGATATGCTGATGAGAATGATTAAAAAACAACCAACACCATGATTGCCAAAAAGTATTTTTTATTAGGCGGCATTTTGCTTTTCTTAATTATCATCACTTTGCTCATAGCAGTCAAATCATCTGTTTTTGAGATTAATTATCGCAACGAACAAAATACTCTTAGCACACCGAATGACACGACGAATAATTCGGAAGATACAGTAAGCGCCATTGATTGGCAAACATATAGCAATTTTTATGCAGGATATACACTGCGACATCCGCCGGCATGGAAAGTGTGGGACCAATTAAACGGTGCAGCGGGGGAAGACATAAGAATTGTTGAGCCGAGCGGAGCCGCGTTTGTGCGTATCCTTTGGACAGTAGACCCGTCAATTAGGAGTCCCGAGGAGGTTCTGGCATCTGTTCTATCTTACAGACAGTCACTCGCAGTTGGAAAAGACGGCACGAAACTTTCTGACTTTAAGAGTGAAATCATTGGCGATTATTCCGTTAAATTTACTGCCAGCGGAGAATTTATTTTAAATGACATTTCATACCGATTTGAAGAACGGGGGGAAATGATAACTGGCGGCATTATGTTCATTAAGCGAGGAGCCGCCACTCCTGCCACATTTAATGCAATGCGCCCAATTACTCAAACAATCATTAATTCTTTTAAACCCATTGAGCTTCAATAATACTCATCAGTTTAATAATTAAAAAATTTATGAAAAAAATTATTATCGGATTTATTCTTTTGCCTTTGATTATTTTTGCCACAGGAGTGATGTTTGTTTTAGTGGGAGGAGGATTGAACTCTATGTTTAAAAAAGATTCCGGCGTGTCAACTGCAGAAAATAAAACTCAACCTCAAACTGAGAAAACAGATGTCCCATCTGCTCAAGCTCCTAACATTACTCAAGTAACTAAACCCGCCATTTCGTACGCTATAACTTATTATGATGTTAGTGGCTTAACGAAAGATGAAATTAAAGCAAACATGACGCAGGCGCGAAAAGGAACGTTTCTTGAAGGGCACAATGGGGCAACCACCGCTGAAATAAATATCAATTTTAAGCGAAGACAGCTTGCGGACAAATGCGAAACGGTAATGGATAAATTTGATCTTTCCTTGATTTATACCTATCCTCGTTTGACTTCATTGCCGAGTGTTTCTTCTGGGATTGCGGCGGCATGGAATACATTTATTGCCGCGCTCAAAGTTCATGAGGAAGGGCACGCCAAAATTGAAGTTGAAAGAGCTAATATTTTATTTCAGAAACTTTTATCGCTTCCAGAATATAAGACCTGCGAAGAGTTTGACCAAACATACGATGTAGCAACTAACACACACGAAGAAGAAACCAAATTAATCGGAGCGCAATACGACAAAGATACTCAAGGCGGCCGTCTGCAGGGAATAAGTTTTTAAACAGAAAATTTCTTACAAAACTCAAATCGCGGTTTTACGAGTTATTAAAATCGTCGGGAGAAAAATAATATGCCAATGAAAAAGGACGAAGAACTTTCACCGGAACTGCGCAAGGTCGCGCGCGAAGGCGGCAAAAGATACTGCATCAATTCTGTGTGCCTTGAGTTGAAAAGAAATGATCATTAAAGAAAAAGGCCTATACGTTGTAAAGTCGGAGACAACTGGCAGGGTTTTCGGGCGCTATAAAACCAAAAAAGAAGCCGCCCGCCGCCTACGGCAGATCGAGATATTTAAACACATGAAAACCGCTAGTCGCTGATTCGCGGAAGTCGCAAGGATATTCTTATCCATAGGGATTTTTTGGTTCGAGCATTTTGTGCGATAATAAACACATGAACAAAAAAGTATTTCTTGAGCATTGGATTGACTGGACGATAGCTATTATCATAATGGTTTTTATTGTGGTTTGGGGCGCGGTACAGAGATTCTCTATTGAGCAGGAGTACAGTTTTACTGGCGATGATATTTATTACTCTGTGCGGTTGCATAAGAAAGCTGCGCCCAGCACAGTTGATACTTCAAATTGGAAGACGTATCGAAATGAAAAAAATGGGTTTGAAATAAAATATCCTGCAAATCTTCCAGAAGATATATCAAATGCGCCGACTGCTTTTGCTAGGTATCTTAATATTGATATTCAAAATAAACCTGCCAATTTTAAAGATTTAGAAACATACGTGAAAGCTTTAGCCGCACGAGAACAGCTCGAAGGCAATGAAACTTCCGCAACCGGCATTAATGTAAGTGTCAAGAAAACTACCGCAGGCAGTGAGCCCGCTTTTGAAAAAGCTATCGTTGGATTTGATGCACCGGGCAATACGACAGTAGATTTTTATGTCGAGCGTGGCGATCAGCTTTTTGTTTTAAGTTTGGGTTACCAGGCGAATGTAATAAAATCAAACGAAACGGATAGTTATACTACAGAAGCAAAAAAGAATTATGAGATTACACGGGGAATACTTTCCACTTTTCAATTCATTAGATAGCTCTGAAAATTTGCCGTCAAATTTTCAAGGAGCTCAAAGCAGCTGTCGAATCCTACTTTGCGCAAGAACCGGAGTTCTTAAAGTGATATCTTTATTCAGCCAAAAAGTTTATGCCGTAGTTCGCGCGATACCGATGGGCGGTGTTTTGACGTATAAAGAAGTTGCGCGCCGGGCGGGGAGGCCCATGGCCTATCGCGCTGTAGGAAGTATTTTACATAAAAACAACGACTACAAAATCCCATGCCACAGAGTTATTCGCTCGGATGGCACACTTGGTGGTTACAACAAGGGTACAAACATAAAAAGACGTTTGCTCTTGCAAGAAAAGTTTCATGTTATAATAAAAGTATGACTAAGCAATTTTTGAAAGATGCTTTCGATCGAGGCAAGATATTCAAAGTGGATTTACAAAACCCCATACTATATAGAAACGCAAAGCAGTATGGTATTTCTTTCGGTATCCCAGAGTATCAAGTGGACTTCGCACCAGACGGCAAAATTTGGGAACGATAAAAAATCACAAACGAAGTGTACTACACAATAATCAACACCCCAACATACTTGAGAATATAAGGATATCGTGTAAAGTAGAAATATGGGGAAAATAAAAACGGGTAAGCAGATGGAGCGGCATCTCAAGGGTATGGCGAATCATTATCGCATTGAGATTTTGCTTCTTGTAGCCGAGCGCGAGGGAATAAGTCTTGAAGATATAGTTGAAACACTTGGCGCAAACGAGAAAACCTTGGGCGAGCACACGCGAAGGCTCCATCAAGCGGGGCTTATTAGCAAGAAGTACCGCGGCAAATTTGTAGAGCATGCCTTGTCACCATACGGCAAAACGTTTGTCCAATTTTTAAAATCATTCCAGCGCGCATGACACGACATCCTTATATACTTGAGAATGTAAGGATGTTTTATAGCGCGTTTGACATCATAAAGTGTACATGCTATACTGTGGGTACTTCGGTAATGTCTCGGCCGTAGGGGCCAGCTTTCAAAGGGCTTTAGAAAAGCCAATAATTCTATATTCTGATATATCCAGCAAGATTTTTATTCGTGGCTGTTCAGATTTTCAGATAGTATATTATTGGTTTCTCTAAGGCTTTTTTATTAAAACTTTGTTTTAATCAATTTGTTTTAAAATATTCATCAATTTATACTGAAAGATATGGCATCATTTGGCGAAATAACTCAACCGGAAAATGCGGAGCGAAATGGTTACGAGCTGTATCGAGGGGCGGGCGGCATTATTGATGATGAGAATGACTATAATAGTGCGCTTGAGCATGCAAAAAACATGAAGATGATAAATAAACATATGATTGAGCAGGCGGGGCTTATATCGCAAATATCTGATATTGTGCTTAGTCCGCTGCAAGAGGCGCTGTATAGCGTGTTGCGTGAGGATACGAACCTCGCGAAGAAATATCATTACAATCAGAAGGGCGACCAATTCTTATTTGCGGAAGTACTTCGAATGCTCGGGGATACCGAGTCACTGAAAAAAAGTGATGGATGCACATCCAAACATCTTTCGAAATGGGTAATGAGTGCCCCGCGCGGTCAAATCCGGCACATCGTGCAAAAATTGATTTATGGATAATCAATCGATACTCGAGGTAAAAGGGCTTACGAAAATATATGGCACGGCAAAAGCTGTTGATGCGATCTCTTTTTCTGTGCGTGCAGGAGAAATTGTGGGACTCTTGGGTCCGAATGGAGCTGGCAAGACAACTACAATCAATATGATTCTCGGTGTCTTGGAGCCATCGGGCGGTTCGGTTGAAATATTTAGGAATGAGTTGAAACGGAATCGCGGAAACATTATGGAGCGCGTAAATTTTGCCGCGATCTATGCGCACGTGCCCGGTAACCAATCCGTGTGGGAAAATCTTTATATTTTCGGGCTTCTCTACGGAGTTGATAATTTGAAAGAGAAAATTAGCATGCTTCTCAAAGAGTTTTCGCTTGAAGAATTTGCCGACACAAAAGCCGGTATTCTTTCGTCTGGCGAGCAGACGCGCGTGGCGCTTGCAAAGGCAATGATCAACACGCCAAAACTTTTGCTGCTCGATGAGCCGACCGCGTCGCTTGACCCGAGCACTGCGCTTTTGACGCGCGATAAGATTCGTAAGTATGCGGCGCACGAACAGGCGGCGATTTTGTGGACGTCGCACAATATGCACGAAGTTGAGGTTGTGTGTGATCGCGTCCTTTTTCTCTCGCACGGGAGAATTCTTCTCGAGGGAAATCCGAAGACGCTTACACGCGAATATAAGAAAAAGAACCTCGAAGAGCTTTTTATTACCATTGCGCGCGAACCGCTCTCGCTTGAAATAACATCATAATAAACTATGAAACTAAAACGTGTGTACGCAATTTTCTTGAGGCAGATGTTTCTCTTGCGGCGCAATAAGACGCGTTTCGCAAACATTTTTCTTTGGATCACGCTCGATGTTGTTCTTTGGGGTTTTGTTACGAAGTATTTTAGTTCGACGGGAACTGTACACGTTGATCTCGTCTCTACGCTCCTCGGCGCTATTATTTTATGGGATTTTCTGATTCGTGTTCAACAGGGTGTGATGGTCGCGTTTTTTGAGGATGTCTGGTCGCAGAATTTTTTGAATCTTTTTGCGTCTCCATTGAGCGTAAAGGAATACGTAAGCGGTCTTGTACTAACGAGCATCGTCACAAGCACGGTGGGGCTTTTGTTCATGCTTGTGTTCGCGGGTATCGCATTTGGTTACAATGTATTTGTGCTGGGCACGTATCTTTTCTTTTTTCTTCTCACGTTATTTTTATTTGGCCTTGCGCTTGGTATTTTTACCACAGGCGTTGTGTTGCGGCTTGGGCCGGCGTCCGAATGGTTTGCGTGGCCGATCCCGTTTCTTTTGGGGCCTTTTGCCGGCGTGTTTTATCCGGTTTCAACGCTTCCGGCCCTGCTTCGACCAATCTCAAAGCTCTTACCGCCCTCATACACATTTGAGGGCATGCGGACGCTTCTTACTGCAGGTACGCCAGACATTTCCAGTCTTCTAATGGGCGTGGTGCTCGCTGTATTTTATGTACTCCTTGCTTACTTCTTTTTCGTGCGTATTTATCGTTTGGTTCTTCGCAATGGTCTCATTACACGTTTTAGCGCAGAGAGCATGTCTGGGTAGATTTTACTTATGTATTATGATGTTGTCATATTGCCGCCACCAAAGATCCGCGAACGCATCGGCCGTGCTGTACGTGCGTCAAGCCGCGGGCGGCGCAGTGTGTATCTCGTAGACAATCGGAGACTCATCCCGCACGTCAGCATCTTCCATATTCGAACGTCAAAAATAGGGATAGCAAAAATTGCGAGCGCGATTGAACGTCTCGTGCGTGTGTATCAACCAATCACTATTCATTCTCGCGGTATATCTGCGCGCTCGAGTAGAGGCATGTGGCTAAAACTTTCAAATACCAAAACGCTTGAGCGATTGCACGGCGAAGTAGTTGGTAAATGCAAAACTTTCAAAACAGGTGCAATGCCGTGGCCGCATCCGGAGCGCAAGCCGAGCAAAATGGAGGCACTCTATTGCAAGCGATATGGCAGTCACCATGTTCTCAAATACTTCAAGCCACATTTTACTTTGGCGAAATTCATCACTCGTGAAGACGTTGACGCGGCCGCCAAAAAACTTAGAAAATTTCAGTGCGCATTTATAGCAGATACAATCGCGCTCTGCCGAGTTGACCGCCGCTATCAGGTCACGTCAATTCTCAAAACCTTCCGATTGGGAAAAAAATTACAGGAGAATAATTGATGATTGCTCCCAAAGAAATCTTACGTGACGGCAAGGTTGCACACTATTCGGTTGGCGCCATTATCCAAAAGGATGGAAAATATTTCCTGATCGATCGAGCGATTCCTCCGCTCGGTTTTGCAGGCATCGCCGGGCACGTTGACGCCGCGGAGAGTGTTCAAGAGGCGCTCGTGCGCGAAGTTGAGGAAGAGAGCGGTTTTAAGGTTACTTTGCATAAATTGCTTTTTGAAGAGTTCCTTGCATGGAATTGGTGCAGCAAGGGCGTTGAGGGTCATCGGTGGTATCTTTTTGAGTGCGGTGTTGAGGGCGAAGTAAAACAAAATTATCGCGAGACAAAATCTGTCGGCTGGTATTCCAAAGAGCAGATACAAAAGCTAACATTAGAACCAGTGTGGGAATATTGGTTTAAGAAGTTGGCAATACTACTATGAAGATAACCATCTGTGGCAGCATCGCGTTCTATGATGAGATGCTCAAAACAGAAAAAGAGTTACAACTCTTGGGTCATGAAGTCAAGCTCCCTCCCAATGAAATTGAGGACGACAACGGCGAGGCGATACCGGTTCAGGAATACTATGCGCGGAGGCAATCTGCAACGAGAAACGATACGTGGATTTGGGATAGAAAGGAACAGGCCATTGTGCGCCACTTTGATAAAGTAGCATGGGCCGATGCCATTTTAGTATTGAACCACGACAAAAAAGGAGTCCCGGGTTATATAGGAGGGAACACGCTTATGGAGATGGGCCTTGCTCTTTACCTGAAAAAGCCAACCTATCTTCTGAACGAGATACCCCAAATGTCACATACGGAAGAAATTTTGGGGATGAAACCAATAGTAATCAACGGTGTTCTTGAAAATATTAAAAAGATTGATGATATACGCAATGATCGAAGTTGAGAAAAATTTTGTAGAAATACAGAAGGCCGCCTTCGTACCGTTTGTAACTACTTTATAAGGTAGTATTTGTCAACTTGATTAGATGTGTGGATTTTTGGATAATAAAACCATATGGCGAACGAAGAAAATAGAATTAAAAAGGTTACGGTTAATCGGGATTTGTGCATTGGCGCGGCAAGCTGCGTTGTGGCGGCTGCGGATTATTTTGCGCTCGACGGCGAAAATAAGGCTGTTATCAAAGAGGGCGGCACGGCAAATGACGAAACGCTGATGCTTGCCGCGCAGTCATGCCCCACAAAAGCAATTTTTCTTTTTGACGGTGAGGGCAAGCAGATGTACCCATGAAATCCGTTAAGTATCTGATTATTGGCGGTGGAGTCGCGGGTACCACTGCCGCAGAAACTTTGCGCGGGCTCGATGTTTCGGCGAGCATCGCGATTGTTTCCGATGAGCCCTACCGGCTCTATTCGCGCATCATGCTTTCTAAGCCGAATTTTTTTCTGCAAAAAATTCCGTTTGAACAGATTTGGCTCAAAACAGAATCGTGGTACAAAGAAAAAAATATTGAGTTGATTTCAGGTGTTACAGCAAACGCGCTTGATGCAAAAGCAAAAAATGTCACGCTCTCGAGCGGCGAAGTGATTACGTACGAAAAACTTTTGCTTGCTGTGGGCGGCCGAGTGCGCATATGGGATCTGAAAATTCCTGAAGCTGGAGTTTTTTACTTGCGCACGCTTGATGACGCAAAAGCAATTATTGCCGCAGTGCCCAATGCAAAACAGGCGCTTTCAATCGGTGGCGGTTTTGTGAGTTTTGAAATGTGCGATATGTTGCGGCTTGCGAATCTCGAAGTGTCGCTGATTTTGCGCGAGGCGCATTATTGGTCGCCGATGCTTGACGAAGCATCAGGAAAAATTATCGAGCGCGCGCTTGAGAAAGGCGGCGTCAAAATTTACCGCAATGCCGAGGTGGCAAGTGTGCTCGGAGAAAAAATGGTTGATGGCGCTATACTCAAAGACGGCACGCGGCTTGCGTGCCAGATGATTATCGCGGGCATCGGCCTTTCGTGCCCGACCGATTGGCTGAAAAACGCGGGAGTTGCCGTGAATCACGGGATTCTTGCAAACGAATATCTTGAAACAAACATGCCCGATGTGTGGGCGGCGGGAGACGCGGCGGAGTTTCGCGATGTAATTTTGGATGAACAAATCCAGCTCGGAAATTGGGTCAACGCGCAGATGCACGGCAGGGCCGCCGCATTCAACATGACTGGAAAACACGACCCGTTTAAACTCGTTTCTTTTTATACGACGCAGGGCTTTGGCATTACGATCGCGTTTGTGGGCGACTCTAGGCCACTTCCAGAGCGCACCGTCATACCGCGCGGCTCGGCTGATGCGGGTTCGTACGGCAGGATTATTGTTAAAGACGGCAAAGTGTTTGGCGCCACTCTCATCAATAGAACAAACGAGCTCGGCCTAATTTCGAAAATGATAGAAAAAAATGTAAATGTCGCCGGACGCGAGCAAGATCTAGGCAACGCTAGTTTTGATTTAAAGACGCTTATTGTATAATCGCGGTATGGCTGAAAGCGCACAAAAGCCCGCAGAAAAAATAAAAATCGGCTGGTTCTCGTTTTCGTGCTGTGAAGACAATGTGATTGTTTTTACCGAGCTTCTCAACGATCATTGGCAGGAA
>MHOB01000055.1:453-12531 GCA_001821795.1 Candidatus Ryanbacteria bacterium RIFCSPLOWO2_12_FULL_47_9c | reverse complement strand
ATTTTTTGTTATTTTCGTTCTTGTTTTGCTTTTCGAAGCATTTTACACAATCAACAGCATTGTGATGCCGTATCCGCGGGGTTTCCGTTTTTGGATGTACGCACCCGTTCGTAATGAGACTTTTCCTTATGGATATAACGAACTTGCGAGTTATCTGGAAGACGAGTTGTCCGGCAAAATGCCAAAAAATGTTTTTGAACTTGACTATTCATTTCTTGAAAAACAGCAAGAGAAGGTGCTGCGGGATCACTTTGCCCAGAAACATATCCCGTACTCGGCGGTCATTATCTATGACAATAATATTAATAAAATGGGGCAGCTTTGGGTGCTTGATCGGCTCAATATCTATCACGCTTGGCCGGTTCTTTCCACTGAACAGTATCTGGAATATATCCGAGCGGGTGGTTATCAAGACATCAAGAAAACGGGTTTTGAGCGCTATTACTTTATACGCCCGCGCGGGGTTTTGCTTACTGATCCGCGGGCATTTACCGGAGCGGGCGAAGCATTTGAGAAAAATCTTCAGAGAGAAAATGTTCAGCCGCACGTTATATATAATATGCGCGGCGGTGAGGCCTTTGCGGTATATAAATTTTAGCTTTCGTACACCTCGATTGTTTTTTTGATCATTGAATCGATGGAGAAATCCTTGATGACTTTTCTTCGCGCGGCTCCACTAAAAACAGCGCGGTCTCCGGGATCACGAAGGAGGTAAGAGATGGCATTGATAATTTCTTCCGGCGATGCGGGTTTGATCAAAAGGCCGTTTTGCAAATTGTCGATGATCTCTGGGTTTCCGCCTACCCGTGTTGCAATTATTGGAATTTCCGCCAGGGATGCTTCCAGAAGAACATACGCAAAACCCTCTTTGATAGACGGCAAAATAAATACGTCAAACGCCTTTAGATACGTAAATGCCTCGGGGATATAATCTATAAGAAATACATTTTTCTTGAGCCGCCGCCCTTCTATTTGTTCCTCGAGAAACTGTTTTTCTTCTCCCCATCCAATGAGAAAAAAAACAACATGGGGCTCGATTGCGGCAATGTGAGTTGCTGCTTCGATAAGATAGAAAAGACCCTTGTTTTGTGTGTATTCGGCAAGTGTTCCAATGACAAAATAGTTGTTTTGCTCTACTCCCGCTTTTTGAAAAAGTCTATCCCGCGCTGTCCTTTTTTCGAGAAATACATGTTTTTTGGGGTCAATGCCGTTTTGAATTTCAACGAGCTTGCGGGTGGAAGCGATACGTTCGTGGAGACCGATTGAATAATCAAATTGTGAGACACAAATAACTTTGTCGTGGAAAAGAACCGAAAGCTTTTCGACTTGTTTGATGAGCCATCGTTGCCAGCGCGGTCTTGATTCGAGGAACGGCCAGCCATGCGTGCTTGAGACGATTTTTGGGACGCGCGCAAACCAGCCCGCGAGCGCTCCTAAACCGCTTGCTTTCGAGCTGTTGAGATGCAGAATATCGGGTTTCACCTCGCGTATAATTCTGTATATCTTGAAAAAAGAACGAAGGTCGGAGAATGGATTTATAAATTTGTCGAGTTCTGGAATTGTGTGTACGGTGATGCTACGTTCAGAAAGCCGCGAGACAAAAGGACCATTGCCGCCCGCCGCGACTTCAAAAACAAATTTATCTTTTGGGAGGTAATCGACGAGGTCGATTATGTATCGTTGTGCTCCGCCCCATACTGATTTTGTTGATACGAAGAGTATTTTTCTCTTTCGTGGTTTGTCCGCGTTTGTCATTTATTCTATAATAGAACATCGATGAATCACGAGCAAACACCACGTGTTTTAGTGTTCTCAACGGCATACCTGCCACTTTTAGGTGGTGCAGAGCTTGCCATCGCCCATATTGTCAAACGTATCCCGAATATGCGTTTTTTGATTGTTACCGGGCGATTTAGCCGAAAAAATCTTCGATACGAGAAAGTCGAAAATGTTGAGATTTATCGTATAGGAATTGGCTCGAAGTTCGATAAGTTTTTACTCCCGTTGTGGGGGACGGTACTGACATTTTTTTTAGTAAGGAAATATAAACCGGCTGTCTTTTGGTGTGTAATGGCGACATTCGCAAGTGGCATTGCTTATATTATTAATATTATTCGGCCGGCGCGAGCACGTATTCCAATCGTACTGACACTGCAAGAAGGTGATTCTGAAAAGCATATTGGACGGGGGCGTATGGGTTTAATCGGGCTTTCGTGGCGGCTTGCTTTGCCGAGAACATCGGCTCTCACGGCCATCAGTAAGTACTTGTGCGAGCGCGCCCGATACTATGGGTACACAGGTAGATGTGAAGTCGTCCCCAATGGTGTTGATGAGGCGTATGTCTCTGCTTCATTCAAGCGCCCTCCCAAAGAAACCCTCAAAGAGGACTTGGGCATTCCTGCGGACGCGCCGGTTATTCTTTCGGTCTCGCGGCTTGTAGAGAAAAATGGGATTGATGATTTACTCCGCGCGTTCGCACTTCTTGCTGGAAACACTCACCTTGTGCTTGTAGGTGACGGCCCCGATCGTAAAAAGCTTGTGCGCCTTGCCCACGAGCTTGGTATTGATATTCGAGTGCATTTTTGCGGCAGTGTCAATCATGACGGGCTTTTGCGTTATTATCGTATGAGTGATGTATTTTGCCGTCCCTCGCGCTCGGAGGGGCTTGGAATCGCGTTTTTGGAGGCGATGGGAGCTGGCGTGCCGGTTGTGGCGACAGCCGTCGGCGGCATACGGGATTTTTTAATTGATGGTGAGACCGGCGTGATAGTGCGCGCGCGCGATCCCGAGGATATTGCGCGAGGCATCCGGCGAGTTTTGGAAGATGAGAATATGAGTGTGCGTATTATTGAGCAAGCGCGCGCGCTTGTGATTAAGAAATATCTTTGGGTTGATATAGCAAAAAAAATGGAATCGGTACTGCTCGATGCTTGCGTATGAAGATCTTACTTGCAACAGGGATTTTTCCCCCCGATATCGGGGGTCCGGCTACATATGCCGCAACGCTCGTGCCGGAACTTACGCGGCGGGGCCACGCGGTTACGGTTCTTACCTACGGGAAGAAAAATAAGGAGAACATTCCGTATGCACTTATTGTTGTTCCCCGCTCTTATCCGAAGGGCATACGGCATGTTCTCTATTTTATAAAAGCACTTTTTCTTTCATGGAAGGCCGAGCGAGTTTTTCTTCTTGATGCGGCGGGTGCTGGCTTTCCGGGTGCGCTGGCTGCGGTTTTGATGCGCAGAAAAATTATCCTGCGCGTTGTGGGCGATTACGCGTGGGAACAGGGTATGCAACGATTTGGCGTGGAAGATTTGCTTGATGATTTTCTACAAAAAAAGTATGGCTTTTTCGTGTGGATTTTGAGGCGGGTTCAAGTATTTGTGGCGAGACGCGCAAAACGCATTATTGTTCCCAGTAAATATTTAAAAAGCGTCGTTGAGCAATGGGGGATTGAAGGCGAGAAAATAAGTATTGTTTTTAATAGCGTTTCTTTGCCAGAGGCGCTTTCGCGTGAAGAAGCGCGAAGAAGAATTAATATTTCTGGCACGGTTCTATTGTCCGCAGGCAGGTTTGTTCCTTGGAAGGGGTTTCGCATGCTTATAGAGCTTATGCCAGAACTTCTCAAAAAGTATGGCGCGCTTTTTCTTGTTATTATCGGTGATGGACCCGAGCGGCGTGCGCTTGAGCAGGTTCGTGACCAAACTGGGGTCGGTGAACGCGTACTCTTTCCTGGGGTGGTTGAGAAGGGTGCTTTGGGCGCGTATATAGCTGCTGCGGACGTTTTTTTGCTCAATACGGCTTATGAGGGCTTTTCGCACCAGATTGTCGAAGCAATGGCGTTTGGGGTTCCGGTGGTAACAACCGCTGCGGGAGGCAATCGTGAAATTCTCGAGCACGAAGAAAATGCGCTTGTCGTCAGTTACAACGAGAAAAAAGAGTGGGAGCAGGCAATCGCGCATCTCCTCGAAGACCCATTGATAGGCAAAAAAATTGCTGCGAATGGAAGAAAATCTGCAAAACAGTTTTCGATTGAGCGTATGGTCGCCGAGACTGAATCTCTTCTGCAAGCGGTATGAATATTCTCATGTTAAGCATTGACCGTACTTCGTTTGATTCCGGTTCTCATCTCCGGGAAAGGCTTGTTGAATATGCGCGCCTTGGTGATCATCTCCATGTTGTTGTTGCAGTTCCGACCCGCCAGCGTACTTCGCAGACAATGGGGACGCGTTGCACCATTTATCCCACATCACGCAGATCAAAATTTCGCGCCTTTATAGAGTCGTATCGCACCGCCGCGCACATTGTAAAGAGTAACCCGTCATCATTTATTGTTATCACGCAGGAGGAGTTTACGGGTATCATCGGATATTTGTTGAAAAAAAGATTTCATGTTCGGTGGCAGGCGCAAATTCATACGGACATCGGCAGCCCGTTTTATGAGTTGGTTTTTCTTAAAAATAGGATTCGTGCCAATATCGCAAAACAAATACTTCGGTCCGCAGATTGTATCCGCGCTGTAAGCAACCGAGTACGAAATAATATCCAGCGTTACGTTCCGCATGTTCCGTTTGGCGTACTGCCGATATACGTGGACGTGGATCGGTATCGGATGCCGCGAAAAACGAATTCGCGCCATTCGATAAAACTGCTTGTTATTGCTCGTCTCACGAAGGAAAAGAATGTAGGTCTTATTCTTAAGGCGTTTGCCGATCTTTTGAAAGATTACAAAGACCTTTCGCTTTGTGTTGTTGGCGACGGCCCGTTTCGGAAAAAACTCAAAAAACTTTCTCGAAAACTTGGAATCGCAAAGTATGTTCATTTCGAAGGCGCAGTGGATGACATCCGGCCGTTTCTCAAAGATGCCGATATTTTTGTGCAGACTTCGTGGTATGAGGGTTATGGGATGGCTTTAGTGGAGGCAATGGCCGCGGGTTTGCCGGTGGTATCTACCGACGTTGGCAATGTTGGCGAGATATGCAAAGACGGTATCTCGTGTTTTGCTGTGCCGGTCGGCGAGAAGAATCCTCTTGTTCATGCGCTTTCTCGCCTTATTGCGGATGATAAGTTGCGGGAACAAATGGGCAAAGAGGCGAGAAAAGCAACAACTTTTCTTTTATCGCGGGAGGAGTACTACCGCGAATACGCGCGTTTAATTTCTCTTTGTACGCACGAGCAATGAAAAAGATTGTTTATATCCTCCCCGAATACAGGGATGATATTGGGACGCATTTTTATCACAACAGAGAGCTTCTAGAATGTGCGCAGGATAAGCTCGATATTTTTCTTATTGTTGAGAAAGGGGAGCGCCCGGCAAATATAAAAAACGTATATGTGCAGAAATTCCGCTTTCTGCCGCTTCGGATTTTTGAGCTGAAACTTGTGTTGTTTGCGCTTCGCATGCGCGGCTACAAAACATTTTGGACGCATTATTCTTTTGTCGGTAGCATACTCGCGTCATTTTTCGGGAAAAGTTTTTATTGGAACTGCGGCATGCCTTGGCTTTATAGGCGCGGAGTCGTCGAAGAATATTTTTTTCGGCTTGCCTTGCAGCGCTCGAATCTTGTTACGGGCACCGAGGGGATGAAAAAAGAATACGTTGAGCGCTATCATCTAAAGCCAGAGCGCGTACATGTACTGCCAAATTGGATCAATCTTGAGCGGTTTAATTCGTGGCGCGGCAGGAAACGTGAGGCGCGCGAGCAGCTCGGCATACCACACGATGCCAAAGTCGTGTTTTTTCTTCACCGTCTCTCGAAGCGCAAGGGCGCAGATCTCATAGGGCCGGTGGCTAAAGCGTTTGCAGACAATACGAAAGTGCTTTTTTTGGTAGCTGGCTCCGGGCCGCTTGCAAGTTCGATAAGCGGCCCAAATATTAAGCTTGTTGGTGAAGTAGCCCAGCGCGATGTTCCTATGTACTTTGCCGCTGCCGATGTTTTCTTTATGCCATCCGAAGAAGAGGGATTTCCGCACGTTGTTCTTGAGGCAATGGCGATGGGTGTGCCGATTGTGGCTGCTGATGTTGGCGGTGTGCGCGAAATTGTTCCGGATGCATTGGGAGATTTTATAACTAGACAGGACTCCACAATTTTTATACAAAAAATAAAAATTTTATTGAGTGATACGAAGATGGCACAGATGCTCGCGGCAAAAGAACTAGAATGGGTGAAAAAATATTCACTCGATATTGTATTTGCGGATCGATTTATTCCTATGCTGCGTGTTTAGTTTTTCGTGCGAAATAGCGTGCCGATCGGGCCTTGATATATAAATTCGACAGAGACAGAATTAAAACGAACTTGGTTTGATGTCACGAAATCGGTTGGTATGACTAAGAAATACGGTGGATCTGTTGGCTGCTTCGACTGTGTAACTGTGATAAGCTCTGGCGCATTGCCGTAATAATAAAGTGTTTCGTGGTAGGGCCACTTATAGAGATAAACCGGGATTTTCTCGCGCGCTAGAAATTTGCCAATATATTTTTCGTCTAGCGCGATGTCTCTAGTTGTTACAGCGTCGCTGTATCTAAGCAGTAAATCTCTTTTTTGCGGTGCTTGGATATTCAAAACAGCTGATGCGGCGGCGTAGATACCAATTGCTATAGCAAGCACTCTTGCTGTAGTTCTATAATTCGAGCTATTTTTTAAAATCGGTGCCAGTGTCAGTGCTATAGAGAGGGCCATAAATGGATATAGAGGCAAGAGATAGTAGCCTAATTTTGACTGTGCGATTTCAAAGAAAATAAAAATAAAAATTACAATTACAGCGCTCGCTATTTTTTGTCTTGAGCGCGGTAAAGTTATGATAAGCCACACGCACGAGATAATGAAAAGATTAATCCATGGCTGGACCGACAAGAGAATTTTTACATAATACCAATAACCAGCTTGTTGCTCTCCTATGATTGGCTGCAAATGCCTTAACTGAAAACCGATGAATGACTGCCAGAATGTAGGGCCGTAGATAGAATGCTGGTAGAGAAGCCACGGTATAACGATTACTAAAAAAAGAATTGCACCGGCCCAGAACCATCGCGACTTGAGCCAGTTCCATTGCCGATACGTAAAAGAAAATACCGCCGTGATTGGTATGATAGCAAGAAATGCCAGCACACTTTTGAAAAGAAATCCGAACGCAATTGATGTCCAGAACCCAAGAAGCCATTTTTTATTATCGAAACTTTTAAGAAAACAGTATGTTGCCAAGAGCACAGAAAAAACAACTCCCATATCAAGCCGAACTTGCCGGCCCGCTTCAAGAAAAGGGAGTGTTGTTGCTAGAATGAAACTCGCGGCGAAGGCGGTAATTTTATCTGATGTAAGTCGTCGCGCTATGAGCCAAAGCAGAAAGATTGATCCTACTGTCAAGAGTGCTGCGGGCAGGCGCATGGCGAATTCATCTTCGCCGAGTATTGCGGTACTCGCGCCCATCAACAAAAAAGAGAGCGGCGGTTTATCAATCCATGGCGAGCCACCCTTTGTAAAAGTGAAAAAATTGCTGTGGGCTATGCTCTCGTGCAGGACTTGCGCATAAGTTGCCTCGTCGTAGTCAATAAGAGGCGGATCGCCCAAACGGTATAGGGCGAGAAATAGAGCGAAAGAAGTAATTGCAATGAGTGGTAAATATACGGAAGCCCTCATCAATATTCACTTGATGCGATTTTTAGTATGTCTTGCTCAACCGAGCGGGATTTTTTAATTATATTTTCAAGCGCGAAGAGTACAAAAAGCGCACTCGCAATAAAGATAAAGTAGGTGAGTGGCACGTGGAATATATAGTCAAGGAAAAATATTCGTTCGAATACAAGAATCAAAGCTGTTAGTATAATGATTGTAAAAAAATCTTGCAGTTGATGAAGTGGGCGGATAAAATTGATAAGTACGGAAGTTTTTCTAGGCCGTGTGACATCATTACCAATTTTGGCCTGTGTGCTTTCGAGCTGGAAGACCGCGCGATACTTTAAGAATTTTTTCGCATAAATTTGTGCGGGAAGACTGTGAACAACGCGGATTACCGCGAGCGCAAGCGCTCCGAGCGCCCCCACGAGAAAAAGATAACGCATTTGGAATATGGTGATTCTTGAAAGACCAAAAACAAGGGAGAGCCAAAATAAAGGAGGGATGACGAGGTGGTTAATATGGTCCCAAAAAATTCCCTGCAAAGAGTGAATTTCCTTGTATCGGGCAATCTCACCATCCACGCGATCTGCAAGAAGATGAAAGTAAAGCAAAACAATGCCGGTGATTTTCAGATACCATTCAAACTGGAGAACGAACAAGCAGCCGGTAATGCCGAGAACGAGGCCCGCAAACGTAACGTGATTTGGCTTTATCGGAAACGGAAGAAGAAGACGCGTGATATAAATTGACGGCCCGCGCTGAAAAGTTTTATAGCCCCATGGGCGTTTCCAGCCCACCGGATTTACTTTTTCTTCCTGCAGTTTTTTGCGGAGTTCACCGATTGATTCTATTGCGTTCATATTCTTTTAATATTTTTTCAAGAGCCGGTTGTACGCGCCCGCTTATTCTTAATGCTTCCTTAATGTGGCGGATGCTTTCCTCGATGTTTCCTGTTTGTTGGTAATAATAGGCCGCGAGGTACTCGTGCGCTTGGGAAGAGACAGGATTAAGCGCGAGCGCTTTTTCCCAATGTTCGCGGCCCTTCTCGTAGTCTTGCCGATAACCATAGTATAACACACCAAGGTTCAAATGCGCGTCAGCATTGAGCGGGTAGACTTCAAGCTCTTTTTGAAATTCTTTTTCAGCCGCTTCAAGTTCTTTTCGGTCCATGTAGAGAAGCCCGAGATTATTATGAACTCGCCATTCGTTATCGTTGAGTTCGATTGCTTTTTTATATTCTGTTTCTGCCTCTGCGTTTCTGCCTTGAAGATAGAGGGCGGCCCCGAAGCCATTATGCGCTTTTGGAAGCGTTGGGGATGATTGGGCTGCGTGTGCCCAGAAAGAAAGACGATCTCGAAAATTGAGACTGTGGCTGTACGCAATTCCGGCGTAGATGAAGATAATAATTGTTGCTACGATAAGTGCGTACCTTGATTTTACATATTTTATCTCTTGGACAATGAAGAGAAAGCCAATGAGCGGTAGATACGCCCGATGTTCCATAAAGATTGATACCGACGACGGGTCGTCAGTATAGAAAGATGGCGCTAGAAAAAGGAATACCCATGCCGTTCCAAATATCACAAATGAAATTCGCCGAATCCCAGTCAAAACCCCAAGAATTAAAAGAATAAGTGTCACGATGCCATACCAGAGTGAAGAATCTTGGAGTGTGGGAAGCGCGGAAAGATTAAAAGGCAAAAGCATTTTCCCGAGATACAGAAGAAATGCGCTGCTGTTTGCGATTATCAATTTGGCGATTCTTGTAAATGGCAATGAACCTGTGCCTCCTGCAACGGTACGCCATAGGATAAACCAGGTGAGAAAGACAAAAATCCAGACTCCGACAAGCAGAGCTATGTTTTTATACTTGATTTTCTTTTGATGGATAAAGAAGTAAAACGCCATGAGCGGAGGGATGACAATCGCGAGTTCCTTTGAGAAAAATGCAAAAGCAAGAAAAATCGCATGGAAAACGAGATCGCGCGCTTTCTTTTGCTCGCAGAAACGGATAAAAAAGTAAAACGACGCAAGCGTAAAAAGCGCAAGAATTGTATCTACTCGCCCGGGAATCCACGCAGTCGCTCCGGTAACCGCCGGATGCACGAGAAAGAGAAGAGAAAAAACAAAAGATTGAATGCGCTCATGACCCAGTTTTTGAAAGACCGAAAAGAGCAGGATCGTATTCGCAATATGGAGAATAATATTTGTAACATGGAATGCCCACGGTGCCGCTCCGCTTAATTGCGCGTCTATAATATGAGAGATTGCCTGAAACGGGCGATAGTATATTGAGTAGCCACTCGGGTAATCAATATCAACACGAAATGCCGTTGCTATGTTTGAAATATCGCGGTTGAACGGATAGTTTGCAATGACGTATTTACTATCATCAAGAGCGACGATCCCAAATGATGTTGTGTTGCCGTAGAGTAAGAGCCCTGCGCCGACGAGGATAAAAAGCGGCGCGTATTTTTTATATAGTATATGCGTCATGAAATCAGTGTCCCTTAATTCCGCCAAGTGGCCGCAGTAAGGCGATTGGTTTTATGATATCTTCTTTTTCAAGTTCCTGCACGACTGCAAAAAGGCCATCGCTTGCGATGTGGTCGATTTTTTTTAGGTCGGGATTTTTGCGTTTAGAGACAAGAGTGTAGTGCTCCGGATTGGGCGTTTGTGCTCGTTTTTCAATGGTTTTGGCGGCACTTGGCGTGCAGGACCAAAATGTTTTTGCCGCACCAGCAGAACCCATGCCGATACATGATAACGTATTGTAATTTCCAGCAATCATCACTGGCTTGTCAGAAAAAACTCGCATCGCGTCCTGCCTGTGCACCATCAACATTCTACCGTCCACATTCTCAAGTGTAATAGAGTTGTGCGCGGCGTCCCACAGAAAATGTGCTTCGCCAGTGGCCTTGCCCGCCTTGGGCGGGAGGGCATCATTTATGCGTTTCAGAAGCGCCACTCGAAACGCGTAGCCGTAATTAAGTGCGATTTGTATGGATTGCCAGAGGCGCTTGCCTTCGGTGGAGTCGGCAGGGATTTCGGGAAATGGTTTATGCGAAAAATATGCATTCCAGCGCGCGCGGAAGTTTTTAATGCCGTCTGATGACCCAAAATGAAATAAGAGTTTTAGCCAAAAGAGCACAAATCTTTCAGCGCGCGTATTTTTTTCTCTGTGCGCAAAGTATCTGCCCAAGTGGTACGTAGCATGCCCGCCTCCTCCGTGATACATCATAACCAGCTGTCCTTCCCTGAGATCGGATCTCAGGGCGAGGTCTTTGTCGAGTATTTTTTCAACTGCGTGAATCTCAAGAAAATGATTGCCGCCGAAATTATATCCCATCTCGTGGCGTCCGTTTGTGTAGCTTGAGCGGGGGACGAGTGTTTTGAGGTTGATCGCACGTCTTTCTTCTTCGCTCAAAACACATCCGCGATACTCAATATGATCCAGTTCCGACTCCGGCAAATTATATTTTTTGATCGCGGCCTCTGCGCCGTTTATAAAAAAATCTTCCAGTTCGTTTTTTAAAAGATCGTACAATCCTAGACGTCCGACGTCTAGGATTCCGAGCCAGTAAAGAAGCGCGCGAGTTTTGCTGACGCGTGGCGCAACCTGTGCACGGAGACGCGCAGCAAATTTTTTCAAAAACTCCGGAGAAAAATCTTCTTTCGTAAGATTTGTGGTAAAAACACTCATGCCGCAATTCATGGCAGGTGCTGTAAGCTGTGGCACAATCGTACCAGAAGTTGCCGCCACAAATTGCGGTGGCGCCTCAAGCCCGCGTTTCGGGTGAATATTTGGCAGACACAACGGTCCCGCAACAATACTTTTAACGCGCGAAATTTTCTCAAGCTTCGCCCGAATCTCCGGCTCGCTAATATTGTCACAAGAAAATGTCATGATATGTATAACGCATTATCCTTTAAATGCCGTGAGCGACCTAAAGCGGGCGGAGGCGCGCGACCAGTGCAAACTGGTCAAAATAGGGCAGGAGATTTTCAAAAGTTGTGCCGTATTCACGGCCGCCATACACGGCATCGCAAAATACTTCCCGCGCTCGAGCAATTTCCCGTTTCTTGGCACCGTGCCAGCGCGGGTCAGCAAGTGTTAAATCAAAAAGCTCAAGCGCGCGTTCAACCGCGCCCCAAAATGTTTTTTGATCTTTTCTTTGCCAGTGCCCGGCACGGCTCACTTCGCTTCCAATGTTGCCGAGCTGTTCTTCGATGCTCAACGCGCGCCATCTTTCTAGAGACATAGTTTTTTGTGGCACAATCATTTATTGAACAACGATGGAGCCTACTATTGAAATAATTTTTTTTCTAATATCAGGATTTTCTACTCCGCGCGAGCGGTTTCCAAAACCGGGTTTCAGGTTGATCATTGAATCAAATTCGATAAAGTCATCGCCAGATTTTTCTGGATAAATATTAATACCCCATGTATGTTCGCGTT
>MHOB01000055.1:0-201 GCA_001821795.1 Candidatus Ryanbacteria bacterium RIFCSPLOWO2_12_FULL_47_9c | reverse complement strand
TGTGATGTGTTCTACCACGCGCTTGTATGGAGTTTTTGTTTGGTAAATGTGAGTGACGAGATTTTTTGGATGCGCTTGCGAGAGCCCATCGGCCTCCATTTTTTTGATTGTGACACCCGCTCCGTGGTCGGACGCAAAAAGATGCTCTTCTGCGTTTGGCATGCCAAGTGCGACATATGAATTTGTGGTGTTGAAACCCGA
>MHOB01000054.1 GCA_001821795.1 Candidatus Ryanbacteria bacterium RIFCSPLOWO2_12_FULL_47_9c | reverse complement strand
AAAACGTGCTACATTAAAGCCCGTTGTATGACTACGGTTATCCGGGCAAAGCAGACCATCTCATGGGACAGCTTTAAAGAGCTCTGGCAGAGCCGGGAGCTCCTTTATTTTTTTACGTGGCGGGATCTAAAGATTAGGTATAAGCAGACTCTCGTTGGTGTGCTCTGGGCGCTTTTCCAGCCCTTTATCACCATGGTTGTCTTCACTGTTTTTTTTGGGAAGTTTGCGAAGATCCCCTCGGACAATATTCCCTACCCGGTGTTTGTGTTTGTTGGGCTTCTCCTCTGGCAATTCTTCTCGGCCTCGCTCCTCCAAGCTTCAAATAGCCTCGTCTCACATCAAAATTTGTTAACCAAAGTCTTTTTCCCACGGCTCATTCTCCCCATTTCTTCTATCTTTTCAAATCTCGTTGATTTTGCTATCGCGTCTCTTATTCTTGTTGGACTCATGGTGTACTACGGATTTATGCCGCATCTCGGAGGATTCTTCATCTTCCCGCTTCTTATTGTCATTACGGGAATGTTTTCAATTGGGCTCGGACTCTTCCTTGCATCGCTCAATGTCAAATATCGCGATGTGAAGTACGTACTCCCGTTCTTTGTGCAGATCCTCATGTTCCTTACCCCGGTCATCTACCCGCCGAGCATCTTGGGCGAATACTCGTGGATGCTTGCCGTCAACCCTATGACCGGCGTTATTAAGGCAGCGCGTGCCGCGCTCTTTGATGTTCAGCCAATTAACTGGCTTCTCCTTTTTCTCTCTGGACTCACGTCGCTCATTATCCTGATCTTCGGCTTCATCTACTTTAAAAAAACTGAACGTCATTTTGCGGATCTTATCTAACCATGAGCACAATTATTGAGGTAAAGCATATTACGAAGTTGTACTCTCTCAATCGCTCGTCGGAGCATTATCTCGCGTTTCGCGATGCGCTTACGAGCGCCTTGCGTTCGCCACTACGCTTCCTGACTCGCAAAGTACGAATCATGGCAGGGAGCGAAAAACAGAATTTCTTAGCGCTGAAAGATATCAGTCTTACGGTGAGCAAAGGAGAAATCATTGGCATCATCGGTCCCAATGGTGCGGGAAAGTCTACTTTCCTCAAGATCCTCAATCGCATTACTGAACCCACATCGGGCGAGGTCATTGTTCACGGGAATATCGCATCGCTCCTTGAGGTGGGTACCGGTTTTCATCCCGAGCTTACGGGGCGGGAAAATATTTTTTTCAGCGGGGCAATTCTCGGTATGAAGCGGAAAGAGATTATTGAGAAGTTTGATGCCATTGTGAAGTTTGCCGAGATTGGAGATTTTCTCGATACTCCTGTTAAACGCTACTCGTCGGGTATGCACGTCCGACTCGCGTTCTCCGTTGCGGCTCACATGGAACCAGATATCTTGCTCATTGATGAGGTGCTTGCAGTGGGAGATGCGGCATTCCAAAAAAAGTGTATTGAAAAGATCTACGATGTCGCAAAGCGCGATAAGCGTACCATCTTCTTCGTGAGTCATAACTTAGACGCAGTACAGAGTCTCTGTGATCGAACGGTGTACCTTGAGAGGGGAGAACTCAAGATGATTGGCGAGACGAACACGGTAATACAAAAGTATCTTGACCGACAGGGTGGCATACAAGGGGCCGCAGTGCGTGAGCTTCCCGATTTGCCGAATAAGAAATTTCAAATGAGAAAACTTGTTTTGAAAAACGAGAGCGGTACGCCGGAGACTGATTTTGAAGCGGGGAAAACTTTTTATTTAGATGTGGAGTATGAGGTAGCCCGAGATAATTCAGTTTTCTGGATTACACTCCAATGTATCAACGAGTATGGTACCATCGTCTTTACCTCACGGGATACCGATAAAAATCCAATACTACTCCCAGGAAGAAAGAGTGGACGCTACAGCACCACGTTCAAGTTTCCCGGGAGTTCAAGCATATCACTCAATAGCGGCAAGTACTTCTTAACTGTTAAGATTGACCAAGACCCAACGAGTGAAGTAACGCTCCCCATACGCATAGCCGATATATTCAAGAAATTCCATCCCTTTCCCGGCGCGGTGCTCATTGGCGAGCCATGGGTAAACAAAGAAAAAAACCACCCGTTCGCCGAGGCGAAGAGGTGGTAAGATGGTTTTCTGAACCACATAAAGAGCTTTTACATGTCGAGAATCTTTTCAATCTGGTCGGCGTTAAGGTGTTCTTGCGCTTGCAGGAACATATCGTCCGACATTTCGCCGAAATTGAGCGGTGCTCCGTCACGGCCGTACATGACCTTTGTTGCGTCATCCAACTCCAAGAGGTAGGCGCGGAACGCATCATCGGCAATCGGTACCCCATTACCCTGGTAGTGAACGCCGAAGTGCTCTGAAATAAGGCGCTGCACTTTTGGATGACGGAACATCTCTGTTCCCGGGTAGGCAGTCGCGACGAACATCTTTCTGTTGACTGCCGAACTGGGGAGAGACTCTTCCTGCCAGAGGATGAATGCGACGCTTGTTTTGAGGTCCTCTAGAGTTTCTTCTGGGTAGGCCATAATCCACGTGCAGTTGACATGGATACCAGCTTTTTGTGCGGTCTCAATACCACGCACCATTGTTGTGGGAAAAAAGAACCCGTTGATGTGTGTCAGCTGGTTCTCTTTGCTCCCTCGCGGGCGGAGGATGAACCCGCCCTTGTTCATGGATTCAAGGGTCCGTACCGCGGCGCTCTCGGCGCCGACACCGATGTAGATGCATCCGGACTTTGCCATGTCAAACGCGCGCGCATCAATTTCATCAAGACGCGTGTGCGTCCCCCAGCGCAGCCCACCCAGGTGGGCAAACGCTTCAGGGAGTTTTCTCACTCGTCGCGGATCCACCGCAAAGTTATCGTCGGGAAATCCAAGGAAGTCGATGTGATACGTGTCAACAAGCCACTCGGCTTCTCTGACCATGTTTGACGCATCTCGCATCCCGTAGTTCCGTTCACCCTGTGCCTGACGGTCGCAAAACCCACACGCGTAGGGGCAACCCCGACTGGATACCGTGGTGAGGCTCCGCTCCATGCTGAAGGGGGTGGCGCTACTATTATTTGCAGATCCTCCCCACACAGGTGTCTGAATATACCACTCAAAAACCGCGTTGCCATCAACATCCTCATGGAAGAGATCCCATGCGGCAAAGGGGAGTTCGTCCAAATTCTCCGGACGGTCGCCTGCAAAGAGGAAGCGCAGACGCCCATTCTGTGCCCCAACACAGTAGGGGCTTGATTCGTCAAGAGTGCCTGTTTTTACCCCATGGGCGAGGATGAGTATCACATCGTCTCCCTCGGAGTGGGCAATCGCATCAAGCTCTGGCATCCACTGAAAGAGTCCAGCTTTGACGTCGGTTGCTAGACCGCCACCAGAGATAATGAAGGCATCAGGAACTAAGCTCCTGCACATATCAACGATTCGCTCTTGCCAGCGCAGTGTGGTAATCATACCCGAGAGAGCGATGATCCGCGGCTCCCCGTACTTATGCAGGTGCCGCGCGAGAAGACCTCGCGTTTCGTCAAGAGTGATATGTCTTCCATAGGGGAGTCCCTGTGCTTCTGCCACTTTGTCTTGGATACGGTACGCGTTGAGATCAATAATTGTTGGCTCTGCTCCGTAGAGTCGCAGCCGTGCTGCAAGCAGTCCTGGTCCCTGTGGCGGGATATTCGGTCGAGCACTTTCTCGCAGCGGCATGTTGATAAAGAGCACCTTCAAACCGGTGAGCGAGTCTGTTTTTAATTGTTGGACGAGCTCTACTGGACGCGGAATCCTTGTCTGTACGGGAATCTCTATCATAAGAACTCCTCCTTTCTCTTGTCAGATTTACTGTGAATTCTCAATGATCACCTCTATGTGTAGTATACATCAAAAATATATATTGGGCAGTCCCTTCTTGACTCACAGGAATGATTTTGCGATACTTTCATTTGTGGAAAATAAGAAACCATTATTTGCCTGTTTTATCACCGTGCGGACGAGTTCAAGTCGTTTGCCCGGCAAGGCGCTTGCGCCCATCCGAGGCAGGACGGTAATAGAACATGTTATAGATCGTGTCAAGCCTGTCAAAAAAGCCGACAACATCATTCTGTGCACATCCACTGACCCCAGTGATGATATTTTAGAGACCATCGCAAAGAAGAACAGTGTTGAGTGCTTCCGTGGTTCTTTGAAGGATAAACTTGCCCGTTGGCTCGGTGCAATAGACAAGTTTAACGTTGACTATTTTGTAGAGGTTGATGCCGATGATGTCTTGTGTGACCCCGAGTTGATGGATTTGGCCATCACGCAAATGAGCGAAAAGCCCTGCGATTTATTGATGGTCCCGCCCACTCTTATCTGTGGAGCCTCTGCGATGTGCATGTCGGCAGATGCGATTAGACGCTTGTGCGAAGTGAAGGATACCGAAGATACTGAATACTGGGACTTTTTCTTCACGAATAGCGGTTTATCGTTCAACATACGGAATCTTGAAGTAAGTAATCCTGCTTTTCATAATCCACGCATCAGGCTTACGTTAGATTACCCGGAAGACCTAGAGCTTTTTAGAAGAATTTTTGATGAATTTAATACTGATACGAATACTATCCCGATGACCAAGATTGTTGAGCTCTTTGAGCGAAAGCCAGAATTAGTTGATATCAATTTATTCCGTCACCAGCAATACCTCGATAAGAGGGAAGATAATAAGTCTACCGTTGCAGTAAAAAAGGTGTAACCGAACATGAAGAAGAAAACAAACAATAAAACAACAGCGGCAACGGTTCGTGGACGACGTTTCCGCGGTAACGAACTAAAGTATCTCAAGCAAGTCTTGGATTCGGACCTTAAGACCAATTCACGACGAGGAATGATCGGCGACCTCGAGAGAAAATTTGCAAAACGATTCGGTGTACAGTATGCCATCAGCTCTAACTCGGGCACCTCTACGCTCCATCAGGCTCTGGCGGCCTTTGGGGTAGGCCCCGGTGACGAAGTAATTGTGCCGGCGCTCACGGTGGTGATGTGTGGGTACGCAATTGTGCAGATGCATGCTAAGCCGGTGTACGCTGATGTTGATCCCCGTACGTTTTTGATAGATCCTGCTGACATTGAACGTAAGATCACACCAAAGACCAAGGCGATTATGGTGGTGCATCTGTACGGCCAGGTCTGTGATATGGAACGGATTATGAAAATTGCCAAAAAACATGACTTATGGGTATTGGAAGATTGTGCGGAATGTTTTTTGGGAACCGATAGCCGTGGTCGTCTCGGTGGTACCATCGGAGATGTGGGGAGCTTCAGTTTTGAGGGTACGAAGGTGATCACCTGCGGAGAAGGAGGTATCTTAACAACGAACAACAAAGAGCTTGCAGTGAGGATGCGTAAGTTTGGTGCTCTCGGATTTAAGACCCTCCAGGCGAGTGATGCGCAAGAGATGTCCAATCCGCTTGCGTTCCAAGACCCAAAGTACTTACGGCATGACTCGTTTGGCTATAACTACCGTATAGCCCAGCCCTTGGCAGCAATCGCACTTGCACAGCTGGAACGCCTCGATTGGTTTACTAAGAAGCGCGTCTACATAGCACGCAAATATCTGGGTGCGATGAAAGGCTGTAGTTGGCTCAAGCCTCAATATGTCCCGCCAGGCTACACTAATACCTACTGGACCTTCGTTGTGTTGTTTGAGGGGAAAGAAAAAATAGGAGTGAGTTGGTACGAGTTTAGGGATATGTTTTTGGAGTTTGGGGGTGATAAGTGTCGTTCGGTTTTTGCTCTCATATACAACGAACCCTCAATGATCAATCTCAATAAGACCGGCCGGTACTTTATGGATATTGATGACAAGCAAGGTGCTCTCCATAAAAAGTATCTTGCTGACCCGAAGTGCCCTGTTGCCGAAAGTATTCAGCCTAAGCTCATGCAGTTCACTACCAATCAGCTTAGCGACAGGGAGACGGCTGTCCAGATTGCTGCATTCAAAAAAACAATACAATACTTTGACAAAAAAAGTTCAGAACATAAGAAATAAAAACCTTCCCAGGTTGCTTATTACGGGGAGTAGGGGCTTGATAGGCTCTGCGCTTGTCGCGCATTTTAAGAATACCTTTGAGATTCTGGAGCTTGATTTAGTATTGGGTCATGATCTTGTCGATGAAGTGTTTGTGAGGGAATGGTTCCAGAAAAATAAAAATTTGTACGGTATGATTGTGTGTCACGCCT
>MHOB01000053.1:2414-12536 GCA_001821795.1 Candidatus Ryanbacteria bacterium RIFCSPLOWO2_12_FULL_47_9c | reverse complement strand
CGAGGGTTGATGTTGCTTGCCATTTGGGTATTGCTCCCGTGCCGAACATGAGCACTTGTCCTCGAGTGCCTGCGGCAAGTCGTGCAAGCGTTCCCGATGTATCAGAACTGTAGAGCGTGTCACCTACCCCCGTGAGTGTTGTATAGTTAACAGTTCCTGTTAGATGCAGAGAATCGGCGATAGTGCTTGAAGCACCAGAAGATACAAATCCATTATTGAAATGCCAAGCAAGACTGCTTGGTGCGCCAGCAGCAGATGAAGATGCGGTATAATATTTTGTTTCAGAAAGTTTACGATAAATAAGATTGGGTGTAGAATTTCCTCCTCCCCCCCCATCAACACCGCACACAATAGCCCCGTTGCTATTTGTCTCAAGCACACTTGAACCGCTACAATCTTGGAGATTAATTCTCAAATCATTTGCAAATATACCTCCAGCGAACGTGGAAGTTGCAGATCCGGTTGCATGATAAACCGATGAGGTGGCTATACCAAAAGTATTGACAGAAAAAGAGTTAGATCCGCTTCCCACAGAAAACCTATAAGTCGGTGTTGTAGATGCAATACTTACTCTACCGTTTGAATACACGAAAAAGTCATCTCCAACCGCGAAATCACCATCAGAGGTTGTTGCGTTTGCAACACCCAAACCGCCACTTAAAAAAACATCCCCCGCTACGGAGAACTTGGTTGCAGGAGTTGTTGTGCCAATACCGACAGAATCTCCTGAATTTTTCAACCGCACAATTGTTCCCGACCGTACCCACGTATCTCCACTGCCACAGGAAGCATTTCCCGTTGTACAAATGCCATCTCCGTTGAATGTAAACTCTTTTCCCTTCGCGGTGATCGTACTTTTTGAATCGCCAAGAATAATATCCCCATAAGCTCCGAAATCGCCTGCAACCTCGAGCACCTGATCAAAAGAGCCAAATTTTGAAGAGAGTCCTGCATTATGCGTCGTCATGCCATGAAATATGCTCTGCCCATCAACCATGAAATTCTTCGTTCGCAAGGTTTCACTCGCCTCGATTCGAGGAGAAGAAATTTCTTTTGTTGCAATCAACGATTCAATTTGAGCAATTCTCGCAACAATGTAATCTTCCGCGAATAAGTTCCTAACGGAAATATCACCAGTAACGCTAACATCCTTCGAAAATGTTGCATCACCAAGTACAGCAAGCTCACCGTCAACACGTAAAGTATCTAAAAGATGTGTTGCCCCTTTTACCAGAAGAGTTTTTCCTACCTCAACACGACCCTCAAGAAATACATTATCGTATGTAACATTTCCATTCTTCGTCACAAAAGCAAGCGTTATATTCTCTGAAGATATTCCATCAAGGTAATCAACATTCAATTTATCAACTTTCGTTATTGATTGCACAACAATTGGAGCAATCCCATTTTCAATATATGAGATGAGTTGACCGTCAGTTTCTATATTTCCCTCGGTTTGTATTTTTCCTCGGATTTTTATATCCCCTTCTTTGTTAAGAAGTAAAACTTCGTTTGCATGCGTACCCGCACGGTGACCCATCAACGTATCAGCGTCACGGATTTTTTCATACGCAGAGAAAATAAAATCGTCCGCGGCGCTTAATATATATTTTCCCGGTAAAATCGCGAGAAAAATAATAAACAAAAGAAGTAACAAAAAGTATCCTCTATTTTCAAGGATGCGTCTTGCCTCCCGCTTACATGAGCGATAAATTTTATGAAAAATCCCAAGATGAGACTCGATCGAGAGATCAAGATATTTAATAAACCGAGCTATAAAACTTTCAAAAAGTGCCTCGGCCTTTTGTTCAATATCTACTCTTGTTTGCTTTAAATCTTCTACCGCTCGCGTGGCATCATTCTTTTTAGAAACCCTCGAAGTTACATCGTCGACCTCCTCTCGAAAAGCTCCTTCGATGGACTGCACATCCATGTCAGAATAATCAGCAAAATGTGCTTTTGGTTTTAAAAACAAATTACCAGCATAAGCATCAAGAACTGTTGTTTTAGAACTTCGCGATGCAATTTGCTTAGCAAGATATTTCTTTACTGCTTCCCGGGTGGTATACCAATTCCTCCCGATTTTTCTGGCTTCAAGTTTTTTCTTACGGCACAAAAGACTCAAATACTCCGTACTGTAAGGAGTATTTTTAGCAGCTTCGGAGACAGAGATAAAATCTTGCTTTCTATTTTCTTTCACAGGAACCGATACTATATCGGATATATATTACTATTGTATTACAACGGGAAATTAGATACATGAAAAAATTGCTACAACAAAAAAATCCTGTGGATAACACAAGATTTTAATTTATTGGGATAAAGTAGATATCTATGAGTAAGGAAGATTCTCTACTTTTTAATCTCTATAATAAAGTAATAATACTATATAAACATTACTATATATTTTCTAGCCAAGGGAATATAATCAGTTATTTCGCCTTAAAAATCGTGATTACAGGTTTACCTATAATAAATCGTGAATCAATAATGCCAGAAACTCCTTCAATCCATTTGTTCCCCAATATATAAAACTCATGTTCATCAAGATTGCCAAGATCTTCCAACGAAGCAACAGTAGTCCCAAAAAGCGCCAAGTCCTGTTTATATATAATACTCTCATTTGATTTGATCATCAGAATCCCATCATTTACGGTAACTCGCTCATACGGCATACCAATAATCTTACTAATATGCTTTTCCTTTCTATTGACAGAATCACGAAATACAATAATGTCATTCCTTTGAAATTCATTTGAAAAGTAAGGAATCCGGCTCACGAGAACAATATCACCCTTACTATATTGAGGCGCCATAATGTTATCAGAAACAATATACGGCTGAATTAAAAAAGCATGAATCGGTATAACAATTATAACCGCGAATAGAAATATTTTGACTATATCGAATAACTTACCCATATGCTCATGGTAACGGTACTTACTATTATTGCAAGAACATAAAAATAAACGTTACAATTAGGATAATGAAAATCGCGACCGTTTCTCCCATCAATCACCATGGAAAAGACAATTTATATGGTCTTACATACTTTATGAAGCAACACGCATCTTCAGGATCCCTTGTAGAAATCACTGTTAATAAGAAGAAGCTGTCCGCTGTTCTCATACATACCGAGCCAGTCTCATCCCAAAAGATTGTTTTAAAAAAAGGTCTTTTTAGATTGAAGAAGATAGATAAGGTCCTTGCGGATCCTCCACCATTCAATAAACTACTACTACCTATCGCACAAGAGTTGAGCAATTTCTATCGCGAAGCTATTGGACCAATCATGAAACTATTTATTCCATCCCCTATTCTCACGAGTACTAACAGTCATGTTGATTTAACGCCGAAAAAAAGAGAGCTCGAGTATTATCAACCGGAAGTTGTTATTGGCACACTAGCGGAGCGAATTCATTATTATAAAACACTTGTTCGCGAAGCTCACGCAAAAAACAAAACAGTTGTAATTATCACACCAACGGTATTGTTGGCCGAATATATCTCACTCGCATGTATGGATTTACCGAACAAACCGATTGTTATACACGGAGACATCACGAAAAAGGACTTCCAATCCCAACACGAACGTTTCTCCGGACCACAAAAATCCAAACTTATTATTGCAACACCGATCGCGCTTGGTCTTCTTCACGGAAATGAAGATTTTATAATCGTTGAAGATGCAGATTCAATTCATTATCGGAGGCCGAGGCGGCCTTTTTTTCCAATTACTGAAGCCATCAAAATGTTCGCTCGCGTCATTCAGACACGTTATATTGAAGGCAAATATTTCCCTGCCCTTACCGACCTCCAAAACGATACAAAATTATTCTATATTTCATCGCGCCTTAAAAACGCCTCGCCCATCACGCTCGCTGGGATAGCGTCAGATCAAAAAAACGTTCTTTGTGAAGACATACAACGTCTTTTAATTACTGACACCCGTCCTACAATTTTACTTACAACCCGAAAGGGTTTTTATACCTTTATCTATTGCTGCGACTGTGGAACAAATATCGTCTGTAACACATGCCACACCCCGCTTGTTCTTTATCAAGGTAAACAGGCATACTATTGGTGTCGACGTTGCGGAAAAAAAACTTCCGCAAATGCTGAATGTGAGCATTGCGGCGGGTGGAATTTAAGGGGGTACGGAACCGGCACTCAACGCATATTCGCAGAGGTAAAAAAGATTGCGCCCGACCGACCCTGCTGGATTTATGATGCCGATACTGTCACAACGCAAAAAAAACGTGAGGCAGTAAAAAATGACTTCCTCCAATCAGAGTCTGGCATTCTCATTGGAACAGACATGATCCTCGAAGAACCAACACTTCGGGCGCATCACGGCATTATCGTAAATATGGACAACCTTTTTTCAATTCCTGAATACCACGTTAATGAACGCGCGCTTACATTCATCCTAAAACTAGCTGAAAAAATTACTGGCGGCCCTTCTATTATTCAGACGCGCTTTCCCAACCATCCACTTTTTCAACATCTCCTCCAGCAAAAAGTAAAATCATTTCTTGCCCTAGAACTCGAAGAACGCAGAAAAACACACCTGCCACCATATACGCTCTTTATAAAAATCACAATTTCTCATAAAAATAAAAATGAGCGTGAAGCGCGTATTTCCCGAGCAGAGAAACTAATTACATCGTATATAGAAAACATATCATCATACGATTCCTTCCTCGATTCTACAAAACACCATATCCTAATTTCAATATCAAAAGATAACTGGCATACACAGAGCGAAAACCTAAAACACCTTCTTGATGCGCACAGCAGAGAGTGGGACATTGTCGTCGATCCCGAGAGTGTTCTATAGTATCTCTATGTCAAATCAAATTGTAACAACACCAAATCAAGTATTGCGAAAAAATGCAATTGCCGTCAAAGAGACCGAATTCGGCACATCGGGGCTTGTTAAGACCATCGATGCAATGTCAAAAGCTCTCCGTGCAACATCTGAAGGCATCGGCATTGCAGCCCCGCAAATAGGAATTTCCAAAAGAATATTCCTCGCATCCGAAGAAGCACTTGTAATTGATAAAAAATTGAAACACCCGGACGACCGCTTTGGAAAAGAAAAAGACACAGATAAAAAGTGGGAATATTATACTTTCATAAATCCTGAAATCATAAAAATTTCCACAAAGAAATTCAACGGAGTTGAGGGGTGTTTAAGCGTACCGAAAAAATATGGGGAGGTGGAACGCGCAGAAAAAATTCGTGTACGGGCGCGCGATGAAAAAGGGCACGTCTTTGAACGCGGCGCTTCAAAACTTTTTGCACGTCTCATCCAGCATGAAATCGACCACCTAAACGGAGTGCTATTCATCGATAAGGTAAAAAAACTCACCGTCGTCAAAGAGACCGAAAATACATGAAAACGCCTTCAATAGTATTCTTCGGAAGTTCAGAGTTTTCCATTCCGGTGCTCGAGGCATTGCTTGAGCATCGTTACTATCTTGCGGGGGTCATCACAAAACATGGACCAGTCGAAAAGTATCTACAAACACACAAAATACCGATGCTCGCAAGCCCAAAAAAATCAGATCTCTTTGTCATCGCATCATTCGGTAAAATCCTCCCAAGTAACATTCTTGCGCTCCCCTTGCGGGGAACTCTCAACGTTCATCCATCACTCCTCCCCCAATACCGCGGTCCTTCACCTATCCAAACGGCCATTCTCGCTGGCGACTCAAAAACCGGAGTTACCATTATGCTCACCGACACGCAAGTTGATCACGGACCAATACTCGCGCAGCGTGAGCTTACAATCGAACCCAATGATACGTTTTTAACCTTGGGTGATAAGCTCGCAAAAATTGGGGGTAATTTACTCGCAGAGATTATTCTTCCCTGGGTGGCCGGCAAGTTACAAACTCATGAACAAGATCATGCCCGTGCAACATTTACAAAACTAGTCAAAAAAGAAAACGGAAAAATCAATTGGCATGATCGAACAGAAAATATTAATCGATCCATTCGCGCTTATACTCCTTGGCCATCAGCATGGACACAGCTCAATGACAAACATGTCAAAATACTCAAAGCAACGACGAAAATAGAAACACAAAGAACTCTCGGGCCCGGCGAGCTTATGCTTGAGCACAATAACCTTCTCGTTGGATGTGGGGACGGAATATTGATTATAGATTCGATACAGCCCGAAGGGAAAAGTATAATGAGCGGTAGTGCCTTCGCACATGGCTACCTCAAACAAAGTACTCGAACATTCAGCTAGCGGAGGACTCGTTCGAAAAGAATCACTGGAGAGAAAAGAACAGTTCCGATCGCACGGAGAACAGGCGAACGCAATTGATGATTTTCTGGCGAAGGCGGTTGTTGAAAGCCGCCACTATCCCCCGTCGGGACCGGTTCTGGTGAAAGCATTAGCTCTTGAGGCCGATCCTCCGGTGGTCTTATAAACTCGCCGGAACCCTGAAAATCCCCATCAGGAGGGCTAAAACCGCCATCATCTTTTTGATAGCCATGAGGAGGCGGCATACCGAAAAATCTCTGTTCATCGGGGGTAGGAGGACTACCATCAAAAGGACGACCCTCGGGCCTAAACTCACCACCTTCAAACGGCCTACCATCTGGACGCTGTTGTGGCTCACCTTCACGCTGTGGCAGTCTTTGCTCCGGAGGGGGCGGCTCTTTCAGTCCACATTCATCACGGTGCTCAAAACAATATTTCATGCACTCATCTGGCGTTTTGCATCCACCCGGACCCGTGCGATAAGGCACGCCCGGTCTTTCGCCATCCGGCGGTGGCCCTTGATTTTCGCGCGGCCCGCCAGGAGAAAACATACCCGGTTGACCCTCGCCCTCGGGCGGCGGTCCAAACTGTGCATTACCACGAAACTCGCGCTCAAGCTTTTCAAAGTCCTCGAATTTACGAAAGCGTTCTTCCATCTCACCCTGTCGCGGCTGAAACTCGCCCGGACGCCCAACAGGCCGAGGTCCAAACCGTTCCCCATCGTCAACAAATTGCTTAAGCATTCGTTCTGCAGTATCTCGATCCATACCACCATGCGCACTTGCAAACCCGAGACACTCTTCAACATGCGCTGGATCTTTACAATATTCCATGCAGGATTTTTCGTCTTTGCATCCGCCCGGTCCGCCGGCTTCTCTTACCTTCTCCTCAAGTTTTTTCCCGCGTTCAATATTAGTAATCTCGTCTTCAGAAATAAGATTATTTTTCTTCGCAAAATCAAAACACTCGTCACGATGTACGGGGTCATTGCAATAATTTTCACATTGGCGCCCGCGGCATCCGCCCGGTCCGCCATCTTTTGAAGCACTAATAAACTTCCGCGCGCGTTCAACTTCTTCTTTTGGAATCAGGCCCTCTTTTTCAGCAAACTCAAGACACTCTTCTTCGTGCCCAGACTCATCACAATAATCTTTGCACTCTCTACCTTTGCATCCTCCGGGACCAGTTTTGTCGCGAAACTTGCGCGCACGCTCGATTTCTTCTTTTGACATCAACTTGTGCTCCTCGGCATATTTCATGCATTCGTCGAAATTTGCATCGTTATCGCAATAGGAACGGCAGTCATCCTCGCTCTTGCAGCCGCCCGGCCCTTCCTGCGGCTCGACGCGTTCTTTAAACGCCCCACGAGCGCGCATTGCCGTATCTTTCGACATCAGGCCCTCGCGCTCGGCAAAATCAATACACTCTTCCGTGTGTGCAGGATCATCGCAGTAAGTGCGGCAATCTTCTTTTGACGCGCAGCCGCCAGGCCCCTTCTTTTGCTCGTCAACAACCTGCCTCTCCTCTTTTTTCACAAGCCCCTTTGCCTCCGCAAACGCCTGACACGCGTCTGCATTTTCCGGCTTGTCGCAGTAATTTTTACATGCAGATTGGCTCTCGCAACCGCCAAGCTCCGCGATCGGATATGTAATATCAAAAATATTCGCTGCAAAAACAACTCCCGCAGTTAAAACCAATCCAAAAAATGCAGCGAAGCCGATATCGTAATAAGAACGCATAGGACTATTCAAAAGGATTTGTCTTAACATTTTCAAGCGGATTTGCTTCTTCAGCAAAAGGATTAACCGGGGTAGCGGCTTCGCCAAAAGGATTAATCTCTGCGGCCGCCTCTTTTTTCGCGTTTTCAGTCGCCTCGGCGAGCCCCGCCTTTTTACCATCGTCAAAACCCTGTGATCTCCCCTTGGCCGCGCCGTAATAAAACCCTGCCGCTCCGCCGATAACAAGCGCTGCCACTATGGCAATAACCAATTTATTACTATCCATTTTCTTATTAATTAAAAATATATCCAATAACAAACGACCCTCGCTTATATTTTATATCAAACAAGCAAGGAGGATGATCCCACTTATCCACAGAAAACTATTTGACCTCTACTTCTGCGTTCGCAGACAAGCCATTGTAAGTAGCAGTTATTGTCGCCGATCCTGCCTTTTTGCCTTGCACGATTGCCATCTCTCCGCAATAGTTGCCGCTTGCTGGATCAGCAGGAATACACATCGGTATTGCAATAGCAATATCAACCACTTCCAAATTATCGGATGCAAATTTCGCGGCAACGCGATAAGGCACAGGCATCATTTGAATACACGCGTATCCGCTCGCGCACAGCGGCATCGGCGGTTGATAGTATGCCTTGATCTCTTGAGACTCGCCGACTTCCAACTCAATATCCTCGGGCACAAGATAAAGATACCCGTTTTTTTCTGTTGCCTCACCAACACTAACCGTTATTGTTGAACGCGCCTCGCTACCAGCATTATCAGTGACAGAAAACAGAATTTTATACGTTCCGGCGCTTGAAAAAGAATGCGTAAACGAAACTTCTTGACTATTTATCGAGCCAGTGCGGTTTTCTTTAAGAATCGTGCCGGAACCGGCAACGCCTTGGCGCTCATCTCCCCACACAACCGAGTAACGCAAACTCGCGCCTTCGGGATCCGACGCGCTTACTGTCCACGTGCCAGTTTCCCCCACACCGAGTTTGACTGGCCCACTCACACCTTTGATAACGGGCGGCTTGTTACCATCAGGCGGCGATGATGTAGTATCAATTTTAAAATTCGCTTCTGCGCCATCAATGCTTACCAGATGAAGTGTCAACTCAAAAATCGGAATTGACTCGCCAACTTTCATCATATAGTCACGAGTAAAACCCGGAGGTCCGAGGCAAAGCGGACTCGCATCGCGGCCACACCCACCTGAATTTGTTACCGTAATAAGTGCAGTAAAACTCGGCGCCATGAAATTTGAACAATATGCGCCCGATGGGCAATTACTTGCGATACTATTGAGTTTAACCGTCGTATCACGTTTGCTTGTAATGTGGGCGGTCCCGCCAACGGTAAGTGAAAACGACGCCGGTACCGTTACTTCAACAACTCTGCCACCGCCGCTTCCACATCCATAAAGCGCGTTGAGTTTTTTGCGTGTAGCATTACCTACAAAACCCGTTCCATATTTTAATCCAAGCGGCGTTAAAATTTCATCACGATATTTTTCTTGAAAACCAGTGACAGCCGATGCGAATGATTCGTTAAAGAGCGGATCTCGAGCTTTATCCGAGAGAACAACAGCAAAACCTTCTTTGTCGAGTGCAATCTCCAATTCACGAACCTCGTCGCTACGGTCACCAACGCGTAAGTTTTTATTAAACGTATGGCACCACTCTGTTGGCGGCGTGGTTGAACCACCACCCGTCAATGCCGTCCGGACATTTGCGACGATGCTCTCTTCTGCTCCAAAAGAACGAAGTATGCTAAGTATGGAATCTATTTGAGCTTGCGTGAGCCCAGCTCCATATGCAACGGGAGCCACAATAAGAATTGAGCTCACCAAAAGTAAACCCGCAAGTGTTTTTTTCATGTTATTAGTGTATCAAACATAGCCATTAATACATACTAAGACGCAAAAAACGGCTTTTACTTACCGAAGATTATGGCATCGAAAGGCCGGGGAAGACGGAGCAATCGGGCCACAGTGGCTGTGGAGAGCTTGAGGAGCATGAGCCGATGTCGTCACCGGGGTTTGAGTCGATCGGAGTGATTGTGCCGTTATCTACCACGCCAGCGCACGATTGAAGATTATTCGTGCCAGAAGTAGC
>MHOB01000053.1:0-2359 GCA_001821795.1 Candidatus Ryanbacteria bacterium RIFCSPLOWO2_12_FULL_47_9c | reverse complement strand
CCCTGATATCCGCGGATATCGTTTTTACCGCCTTTAGATTGCGAGCCGGTTGCCGAAGCATCAACCACTGGACCAAAAGTCGCATCGGCACCAGGACGAGAAGTAAATACGCTTTTTGCGGCGGCAAGATTTATGCGCGCGGTAACAGGATTCGCGTTGAGATTTCTGCCGGAAACATCAAACGCGCGATCAAAGCCAGAAATGTTGCCAGTGATCGAACGCGCATCCACCACACCGCCAAACGGATCACCAGTAAATGCTTTTGCCGAAACCGCGCCAAAACTGTCGTCATCACTCCGTCCATGCCCACGCACAGTAATATCACCATACGCTTGCATACGCACAGTACCGGGAGTTGCATGTCCGGCAATCCACGAAAGAAGCCCGCCCCAGAGATCTTTTCGAGAACCGTTGTAGCTGAAGTTTGGATAAAGCGGAGCCGGCGTGTCTGCATTGACATCCACTTTGCCACCAAATGCCGCCACGTTGATATCAGGCTGGGAGATCACGCTCGGAGAATTAATCGCCGCGCGGCCCATCACGAGCCCGTTGATTTCAATGTCACCAATATCACATGCAAGAATGTTTATATCGCGCACGCCGTAGTGCCTGCCCACCGTTTCCACAAGCCCGCTTCTTCCCTCAATGATATCGCCGCACCAACTTGCAATCGTGATATTTCCGGGCCGCTTCACCGAGCCCTTTTGTTCATTTTGCACAAGCCCGTTGATCGTAACGTCGTTTCCGATGTTGAGCAAAATATTTCCGCCATCTTTGTTGTCTGACGAAACAACAATTTTTGATCCTGCGTCGGCATTCAGCGTGCAATCAGATTTGACAATAATGCCGGGAGCAAAGTTTGAATTTCCCGTGCCAACCGGTGTCGTTGAAATTGTCACTCCGGGTTTCAGGTGTAGCCCTTTGCCGCCAAGATTAAATATCGCATTCCAGCCGCTCGGCGTCGTACTCGCTTTATCGTAACTAAAATAGGGCAACAATGCTGGATCGCCGCTGTACGTCGGCGGATCTTGATTAAAATCAATCGTCACGTTGCTTGATACGTCCACAACTACCGGATTGCCGCTCTGGTCAACTTCGCACAGTGGGCAATTTTTGCTGTAACTGACGCGCTCAACTTCAACCACAAGATCACAACCAAAAACTTCGCCGTTAAGCGCAGGGTCAAGTTGATACTGCGGAGGGATTGGGTTGTCCTGATCGCACTGACCGCGAAAACACGGCGTGTGCAAATCAATCACCCAATTGTCTTCGGTGTCGTTATCGGATTTTGCAAGCCGCCCGTAGGCGATACTTGAAGACGCGGTAGGATCATGAAATGCGGGAACGCCAGTGTCGTTTGCAGGCGTGCCATCGGGCTCTTTTGAAAGATACGGGCACAGCGAAGGATAACAGCGCGTAAGGTCTTCCGGATGCACGCCGCAATAATCGCGCTCGGACTCTGTATCAACGCGCGGCTTCGTACGCTGTACGATGCGATATTAGACATCGTCGTGAATGGGGCTTTGTATAAACTCCGAAGACAAATTTACAGTAAGCGGTCTAAAATTCACTTCGCCAGGAAATGTTGTTTCAAAAGAAATAACGTTTGGACTTACGTTGAGATTCGGATCAATCGTGACGTTTTGCGCGCCGACTCGGATAGAACCAAAAAGCACAATTACGAGTGCACTCAATGCGGACCCCAGAATAATTTTTTTGTAGTGATGACGAAACATATTATTCGCTTGTGACAGCTGGATTCTCTGGCGCGACCTCGGGTTCCGGTAGTGTCACTACCGGTTCTGGCGGTGGGGGTGTTTCTTCAGGAGCTGATTCAATTATTTCTGCTGGAGGTGTAGGAGCTTCTGGTATTGGCTCTGGAGTCGGCAAAATCTCCGCTCCGACGCTATCGGTCGGAGCCCCGACCTCGCCCGCGAGCGTCGGGGGTGTTGGACTTTCAGAATTTATAACTTCGGGCGTACTCGTAGCATTCTCGTCTTGCGGCGGCGTATCACCATCCGGACCCGTACTGTCAGTTTGCGGCGCTTCGACGTTCGCAATGGCCGGCTCTTCGGGTTTTGCTTTTTCGTCTGTTGTTATTTGCTCGTCGTTTGGCGGCGGCTCTACTGGCGAGGGCGGCGGCAAAACAACTATTGTAAAGCGCGGGCCGTCGCTTCTAAACATTGGCCGCGACGGAAATTGTACGGGCTCATTCGAGCCATTTACCGAAACAAATGCGGTATTCGGCTCGCCCGGCGTTGCATCCGGATCAATCCAATTTGCCGCGCCGTCGGGCACGCGCGCAAACGATTTATCGTCAGGAGCGGCAACCGTGTATGTATGGCTGTCAACAAGCGCG
>MHOB01000052.1:13295-26315 GCA_001821795.1 Candidatus Ryanbacteria bacterium RIFCSPLOWO2_12_FULL_47_9c | reverse complement strand
CCGATGCTGTCAAAGACGCCATCATGGGAGAAGCAACCGCAGAGCGTATGAGTGCTATCGGCAAACAGCACGGGCTTTTGATCGATAAAATCGGGATCATGGCCGAGGAAACAGGATATGTCATGCTTGGACTTGAACATCCAAACGACTTTATAAAAAATCTCGCCGAAACCCTCGGGATAGCAGACGAAAAAGCCCAGGCGATCGCCAAGGATATCAATGAACAGGTATTCAGGCCAATTCGCGATCACCTTATTGATATCCATAAACTCGAAAAGGTAGAACAAAAACCGAGCTTCTCGCAAAAAGCGCCACCTCCCGGAATTTTATTTGTGAACGCAGAAAAAATCGATCAAGGGCCGCCACCCTCATACCGCCCGCCGTCGTTCGCAATGCCCATAGAAAAAAATAGCGAAAAAATTATCCCACCCGCGCCAAAATTCGAGACCGAGCAACAAAAGCCCCCCGCACAAACACAGGAGGCACCAACTCTGCAAACAAAACCCATACAACAAACTGTCGTCGTAAAACCCAAAACACAATCACTGGGCCAAGATCCTTATCGGGAACCGATTGGATAATATGCAACAATTTCAAGTGCCACAATATATAGAAGTAGAAGACAAACTTTTTGGTCCGCTCACCGTGAAACAGTTTGTTTATATTCTCGGAGCCGGCGGGTTTGTCCTGCTTCTTTGGATTCTCGGACTCCCGGGTTTTATATTTTGGCCAATAGCAATCGTCGCGGTCGGGTTTTTTGTGGGACTTGCGTTTTACCAAGTTAACGGTCAACCGCTGGTCGCGGTGCTTAACAACGCACTAAACCAAATCACGCACCCGCGCAGGTATATGTGGAAACGCGAACCGCATCCCCTCAAAAAAGAGCAGCGTGTGATTGAAGTAAAAGACCCAACGCATCTTCCGCAATTGACCGCCGGTAAACTTAAAGACCTGTCCTGGACATTAGACGTCAGTGAAAAACTTGAGCGATAATGGCTTTCTCAAAAACACAATCGAGCGCTAACGTCCGAGCTTCACAGGAGCTGGTCCCCATCGAGGAAATTCGGGACGGCGTTGTCATTCTTAAAGACGGCTCGCTCCGCGCCGTTCTCATGGCCTCATCGCTTAACTTTGCGCTCAAGTCGCCCGACGAACAAGACGCGATCATCATGCAGTATCAAAACTTCCTTAACTCGCTTGATTTTTCAATCCAATTTTTTATCCAATCACGAAAACTCAACATCGATCCGTATCTTGACACACTGCGCGAGCGCAAAAAAGCTGAAACCAATGAACTTCTGCGAATCCAGATCACTGAATATATTTCATTTGTGAAAGACTTCGTGGAAAGCGGAAGCATTGTATCAAAATCTTTTTACATCGTGGTTCCCTTTATACCAAGCAATCTTGCAAGCATTCAGAAAGGGATCGGGGGGGTATTGGGGTCGTTGTTTGGAAAAAGGGGAGGACAGAACGAAGCTTTTATGGACGATGAAAAATTTTCCGAGTACCGCACGCAATTGTGGCAACGGCTCGACACAGTTATTGGAGGACTTATCCGCACGGGAGTACGCGCAGTACCTCTCACGACTGAAGAGCTGATAGAGCTTTACTACGGACTCTATCGCCCGGAGGAATCAGAAAAGGGGAAGGCCCCAAAAATAGAAGGAAAAGAATGATATGGCATTCATAGACACAATTTTAGGAAAAAAGAAAGAAGAAGCGGAAACAGAAATACTCCCCGTATTTCCACAAGACATTTATCAATCGGGCCTCCTCAACCTGAAAGATATCATTGCGCCTACAGCTTTTGAAATCAACACGAACTATATACAAATCGGGGAAAAATACGCGCGTACGATTTTTATTTTTGCCTATCCACGATACCTTGCTACCAACTGGTTTTCGAGCGTTATCAACCTCGACAAAATTTTTGACATCTCTATGTTCTTCCATCCTGTTGATACGGGACTGATTTTAAGGAAACTCCGAAAAAAAGTCGCCGAAGTCCAATCCCAAATCTCAACACGCGAGGAAAAAGGTCTTGTGCGCGATCCAATGCTCGACACCGCGTATAAGGACCTTGAAAACCTCCGCGACAAACTCTCGCAGGCGCAAGAAAAACTCTTTCAATTTGGCATCTACATAACAATTTACACGGACGCGATCGAAGACCTAAACCGCGAGGAAGCGGAGCTAAAATCACTCCTTGAGGCGCGGCTTGTTTATACGCGCCCGGCGCTTTTCCAGCAAAAAGAGGGTATTACGTCTGTTTTTCCATTCGCACTTGATGAGTTAAAAGTGCATAGTTTTTTTAACTCTTCACCCGCATCATCCGCATTTCCATTTGTTTCATTCGATCTCACCTCAAACAAAGGAGTCCTCTTTGGTATTAACCGGCACAATAACTCTCTGGTGCTCTTCGATCGGTTCGGCCTCGAAAATTATAACTCGATCATGTTCGCAAAGTCGGGTTCTGGAAAATCATATACCATGAAACTTGAGATTCTTCGTTCGCTCATGTTTGACGTCGACGTGATTGTTATAGATCCGGAACGCGAGTATGAATACCTTGCAGAATCGGTCGGAGGGCGATACTTCAGTGTCTCACTCACTTCAAAACACCATATCAATCCATTCGACGTGCCGGTGCCGCGTGAAGACGAATCCCCGTCGGACGTGCTTCGTTCACACACCATCGGGCTCGTAGGTCTTTTCCGCTTGATGCTTGGAGGGCTTACCCCGGAAGAAGACTCGGTTCTTGATCGCGCAATTACAGAAACGTATGCATCAAAAGATATTACCCCCGAAGCCGATTTCTCACGAATTACTCCTCCCACGCTCTCCGACCTGGCGCTTGTCCTTGCCAATATGGAAGGTGGAGAGCAACTCGCAATGCGCATAAAAAAATATACGGAAGGCACGTGGTCAGGATTTATCAACCAGCCAAGCAACGTAAACATTAATGTGCGCCTTGCAGTATTCTCCATTCGCGACATGGAAGAAGAACTCCGCCCGATTGCCATGTACCTCATCATAAATTATATCTGGGCGGCAATCAGGCGGACGCTCCGCAAGCGCATTTTGGTTGTCGATGAGGCATGGATTATGATGAAATCTCCCGACAGCGCATCATTTCTTTTTGGAATCGCAAAACGCGCCCGAAAATATTACCTTGGGCTCGCGACAATCACACAAGATGTTGCCGACTTCATGACATCTCCTTACGGAAAACCGATTGTGACAAACTCTTCCATTCAAGTCCTTTTAAAACAATCCCCGGCATCCATTAACGCAGTGCAAGAAGTATTTAATCTCACCGACGAGGAAAAATTTCTCCTTCTTGAGTCTGACGTTGGAGAGGGAATCTTTTTTGCGGGACTCAAGCATATCGCGATAAAAATCCAAGCTTCGTATACAGAGCATCAAATTATCACGTCGGATCCGGCAGAGCTCCTCGCGGTCCAGAAAGCAAAGGAGGAGTTTGCACGGGGAGAGAACGCTTAATATGCCTGAACAAAAAAGAGAAATTGCGCAATACACAGCCCTCGCAAGAGCCCGAAGACAAAATCGGGCGCAAAGATCACTCAGATCTGCGTCAAGACGAGCGGACAAACAAACTACTCTCGTGGGCGGCACCTTCTTTCTTGCGTTCGTGTTTATCGTCTTTGATATCCCGAAGGCTCTTTTCATGCTTTTTTTGATCACCTATCCGCTTGGCGCCCTTTGGGCGCTTGCGGGATGGGCAACCATGATTACCTGGCTCACCCTGCAAGGGGGATACTCTTTCTTTACCCTTAAAAAGGAAAAAAACCTTTTTGTCGCGCTTGTCTCGGGCATGGGGGGAGATGCCGTCGGGCTGCCCGGGTTATCGGGTTTTCTCGGACGCATTATAATAAAGGAGAGATGGAAACAGTTAACTTCATCATGGCTGCAGAACGAATAAGAAAAATATATATACCGATGGTAATACTGCCCTTGTTCTTCGCAACGGCCACTTTCGCCGAAAAAGATTTAATTGAAAAATACTTCAGTGAAGGCGCGACGACTACTCCACAGACGCTCGAGGAAGCGCTTGAACTCAAGCGCCAAGTTCTGCGCGCCCTCGGACTCCCGCCCGATACGCCAACCTCTATTGCTGAACTGCTGAACGAAAACGTTAACCAACGAAGTATCATCACCAAAATTAAAAATGATATAAAGCTCACATTTAACACCGAAGAATTTTCTCCGAACAAGCGCGTGAGAGCCCAAATCGAAGGGTTCGGTACAAACCCCCGGACGTCACGAATAACCTGGCTCCACAACGGGAAACGAGCGCTCTCTGGATCCGGCGAGGTTTCGTACGAATTCACACTCGGCGATATCGGAACATCAGACACACTTATAGTGACTGTTGACGATGGAACTCAAGCTCCAATCGTTATACGAAAAACCATTTACCCAGCGCGCATACACTTCACGTGGTTCGCCGACTCCTATACACCTCCGTGGTATCGTGGAAAGGCACATGGCACCCCCCAGTCCGACATAACTGTTGCGGCAACGCCCGAGTTCCGCATATTCGCAAACCGTCTCGACGAAGCAAACCTTATCTACACATGGAGCGTGGATGGCAGAAAAATGGCTGCAAACGGCAATTCAGGAACGGGAAAAAATCTATTTACCTTTTCGCCCTCATCCGTCAGCGACATCAGTTATGAGATCGGCCTTGAAGTGAAAGACGCGCGCGAACGCATCAAAACAAAAGAAACCACCACCGTAACCCCCGTAAAACCAGAGCTTATTTTCTATGAACGTCTCCCGCTCTTCGGCATAAAAAACTGGCTCACCCTTAACTTCAGCGAAATCGCAAGCGGCAAGAGCGCGACGATAGAACTCGAACCATTTTTCATTTCTAAAAAAAGTTTAAATAACATCCAGTACACATGGAAAGTGAATGGCCAGGCGCTTGAGAACAAAAACAAAAACGCGCGGCGGCTTTTCTTTAGCACCGAAGAGGGAAGTTCAGGAAAGCAGAGTATCGGTGTTTCTTATCAAAATCTGAAAAATATATTCGAACGGGGAAACGGGGAGGCCCATATTACTATTCAATGATATGAAACAAACTCTTATCCTCACCGCAATTTTTCTCTCGCTGCTGCCACCTTTTGCGCTCGCCGAAGTTGCGGACACTGAACTAAATTATTTCCTTGTCTCGCCAATCCCCGGGGGGGATACGTCGGTAAAAGATTTTCCCCAGTACGTCGAGTTTATCATTCCTTTTTTGCTGTCGTTTGCAGCAATTGCGGCGCTCGTGATGTTTGTGGTTGGCGGCTTCCAGTATATGACCGGCGGCATGTCGCCAGCAATACTTACGAACGCAAAAGAAAGAATTTCAAATGCCATTTTCGGCCTTGTCATCATTGTATTTTCCGTCACCATACTCGCAACAATAAATCCGGAACTCGTAACTCTCAAATTGGACCTCAATAAAGTCGGCGAATGTGTGGGATGCAACGCGACCTATACAAACAAGCGAGATGACCTTGCTCCTCCGGGCTCACTCGGAGAGGACGCGACATGTTTTGAGGATAGCGAATGCGTGGATGGAACTCGATGCATTAACGATAAGTGTACGAGAGCCGGCCAGGGCATTGGCCAGTCATGCCCGAGTGGAGATGGAAAACAGTGTGAAAGCGGGGTCTGCGTTACAAGGGTGTGCGTGCGGTCGGATCTCGAGAAAGGCGAGGGTTGCCAAACCACACCGCAATGCAAAGCTGGGATGGAATGTATTCAGTGGGCCACGTCTAAAACCTGCGAAAAGGCAAACTCACTCGACGAAGGGGCCAAATGCCCCATCGGCTCAAACTTATGCAAAGCAGGACTCTTCTGTGGTGACTCTGCGGGCTTTAATGAATGCTACCGAAAATACTCGGTAGCGGACGGAAACACGTGTTATGGCGATCCTCACTGCCTAGCCGGTTCCGCATGCACCAAAAATCTTATATCCTCAAATATATGCTTTAAGATGAACAGTAAATCAAGAGGCCAAGAATGCAGTGGCGACAGTAGAGAGTGTACCGGAAATCTTATTTGCGATGACGTTGGACCCGGCGGTTCATATATTTGTACGCTTGAATAATTATGTCTGAAGAAAACAAAATAAGATTTCTCCTCCTAAGCGGACTCATCCTCGTCATTATTGTGGGCATTTTTGTATTTTATGCTCTTCGCGGCGGAAATGGCGAAACAAATGACAAAGGCGTCCTCGGAATTTTTCTCCCCTATACGGGCGGGGGTGGTCCGCCCACAAGCGGAGGAGATGGAAGTATACAGGGTCCCGGATCGGGCGACGGAGGTGAAGGTATTTTTAAGGAAGATCAAGAACTTAAACCCGAAGCCCGCGAGCGCCTTGTACAACTCTCGCAAGAACCAGTCATTGGTCCTTACGTGCGCGATAAAGATGGGGTTGTTCTCTACTTCAAACGCGGCGTCGGACATGTTTTTCAGGTTCCTTTTGACGGGCGAGAGGAAGAAAATAGGTCAGTCCAATTTACCATTCCCAACATTATCGATGTTGATTGGAACCAGAATGGGGAATATGCGTTACTCACTACTCTTAACGACTCCGTCGTAAAAAATTTCTGGCTACACTTTACATCAACATCAACTATAGAAACGGGTGCTTACCCGGACATATTTATCGACAAAGCATTCTCCCCGGACGGAACAAAACTCGCTTCGTACGTCAAACAGGGCGGCGCGTATGTTATCCGCACCTCGACGCAGAAAGGAACTGGAATAAAAACAGTGTATTCAACAAATATCCCCGACTACGAAATCGCATGGATCTCCCCTAGTACAATCTCACTTAAAACAAAAACATCGGCGTTTGCGCCTTCTCTTTTTCAGATTATCCGCGCGACGGGCGGCACACCTACAACCATTGACTCCGGAAAACAGGGATTTGATGTTCTTTGGGATCCACAGGGCCTTCGTTACCTTAGCACCCGCACAAACAGACTTGGGGCGCTGACGTCTATAGCCCTGTACGATCCGCAAAAACCTAAAACTTCAGTCCCGCTGCCCGAAAAAACGCTGCCCGAAAAATGCGTTTTCTCAAAAAAAGATGCCGATATCCTGTACTGCGCATTTCCCAGAAACATCCGGTCAGAACCACTCCCCGATGCGTGGTGGAAAGGTGAAGTTACCTTTACCGATGTGCTTGCAAAGTTCAATGCAAAAACAGGCGACCTTACTCCCGTACTTGGGGGAACCTTTGATATAACAAATCTTACGCTCTCGGCTGAAGAAGATTATATTTTCTTTATAAACAAAAAGGATTCAACGCTTTGGAGTTTTCGGCTTACCGATCAAGAGACGAAAGCTGAATAACCACGCGCCGTTCCGCTCCCTCTCCAATAGATTCGGTAACGATATCAGGGTATTCTTGAAGCGCCAAGTGAACAATTCTACGCTCAAAAGCGCTCATGGGCTCAAGTGTGACTTCTTTTTTAAAATAACGGACGCGCTGTGCACCCATCCGCGCTTTATCTTTAAGTTCATCAAATCGGCGACGTTGATAGTCGTTGACATCAATCATAAACTGCGAATGGTCGTCAGATTCAAGTTTTCTTTCAATAATCTTGCGTAAAAGATAATTGAGAGCGTAAAGATTTGCGCCATCCTCCCCAATAAGAAGCCCGGCATCGCTGGTATGAACAAGGAACGCGGTCGAATCGCCGATGACTCCCTCCTCCACGCTTGCCTCAACATCCATCTGACCTAGAAATTCTTTAATACATTCAAGAATCTCGCTGTTTTTATTTTCTATCGCCCGTATGTTCTCCATGAGACCGGGAAATTGCGCGTGCTCTATGTCGCACAATCCCTTCGTGCACTATACCAAAAATGCTAAGTGTCGTCCAGTAAAGTGAAAGCGCCGACGGAAGTTGCATGCCGAGAATTAAAATAAAAACCGGCATGACATATCGCATTTGTTTCTGCATAATCTGCTGGAAATCGTTCTCTTTCTCTTTTGACACGGACGACGCCGGTGGAACGAGCAACTTTCCCTGAATAAATTGTGTAACCCCCGCAATAATCGCGAGGAAAATATTCGGAGCTGCAAGATTAATAAAACCGAGAAAGAGCGGGTCGAGCGGTGGAACATTGGGGAGGATTGGATAAAGATCCGACCTAAAAGATTCGTTGCTTGCCTGAAGCACTCGAAAAAGAGCGATGAACAAAGGAATCTGTACAAAAAGCAATAAAAACCCGGAAAAAGGATTAATGTTGTGTTGGCGGTAGAGCTCGAGCGTGCGCCGTGCCTGTTCTTCTTTGCTGTCTTTATACTGCTGCTTGATGCGTTCAAGGTGCGGCTGTATCTCATTCATTTTCTGCTGAGAGCGTTTCATGCGATGAGTAAGAGGAAGAAGGAGAATATTTATAGCAATAGTCAATAAAATAATTGCCGAACCAAAACTACTTCCCGGCAAAAACACAATAAAAACTCCGAGTGCGTTCAATATTGGCCGGTAGAATAAGTTATGAAAGATTGAGGACATGTAAAATAATTTCCTTAAACTCGCTTGTGGGAACAGTTTTTGCTGTGCTTTTCGCGCTTACAATGATTTCCGCGTGGAGCGCGTGGACTTTTCCTATCGCCCGGAGCGCCTCTCGAATTCGCCGTTTTACTTTGTTGCGCACAACCGCCCGCTTATCAACCTTCCGGGAACAGAGGACAGCAACCCGAAGCGGTCCGGTATTTTTCCATACAACCCACAAAGTAACGGGCGGTGTGTTGTATTTTTTTGCTTTTTGGAAAACATCCCGTATTTCCCGCTCGCGCCGAATACGAAACCTACGCGGAAACATATTTCTCAACTACACGGCGAGTCGTTTCCGCCCCTTTACCCGCCTCCGGAAAAGAATCTTTCTTCCTCCGCTCGTGTGTTTCCGCTTTAGAAAACCATGGGTTCGTTTTCTCTTTTTCTTTTTTGGTTGATAGGTAATAGACATAGGGCTTAGTATAGCTTATTTTTGGACTTTTTCGGTATGCACACCTCGTGCACAGGTTATAAACAATTAGAACATGGTGGGCTACTTTTTTCAATATTGGAAAAAGATACTTGACTCTTTATAGTAGTGTATATGAACCATGACGACTTGTGGCAATCGGTGCTTGGAGAGATAGAATTTGAAATTTCCCGCGCAAATTTTGCCACATGGTTTAAGCATACAGCTATCCAAAACGTTGAGGGGGGAATCGCAGTTATTGCCGTCCCAAATGCCTTTGCAAAAGAATGGCTTGAAAAGAAATTTCATAAACAAATCATAAAATGCCTCCGAGCAAATGCGCCAGACATTAGAAATGCAACATATGCGGTTACAGCAGGCGAACAAACGCAAATAGCGCAAGTAAAGAAAGGGGTTGATCGAGTGGAGCAAACCGATGAACAACTCGAATTTAAAGAATTTTCAATCGATCGGGACACAAATCTCAACCCAAAGTACACGTTGGAAAACTTCATTATCGGATCCTTCAACGAATTTGCGCATGCTGCAGCCGTTTCAATTACAAAAAATCTTGGGATGCTTTATAATCCATTCTTTGTTTATGGTGGCGTCGGTCTTGGAAAAACACATCTACTCCACGCAATTGGTAATCAAATAAAGAAAGATCATCCGGAGTACAAAGTTCTCTACATAACATCGGAACGATATGTAAACGAACTTATTTCCATCATCCAAAATAGGGAACCGCTCTACGCGTTTAAAGAAAAATATCGAAATGTCGATGTGCTTATCATTGATGATGTCCAATTCCTCGCTGGTAAGGCAAAAAGTGAGGAGGAGTTTTTCCACACGTTCAACTCACTCTACGAACGTGGAAAACAATTTGTTTTTTCCTCCGATAAACCTCCACAGGCAATACCAAGTTTTAATGAGCGTCTCCGCTCGCGGCTCGAGGCGGGGCTTACTGCAGATATTAGCGAACCAGAGTATGAAGCGCGCCTCGCGATACTAAAACTGAAGGGTGCGCAAAAAGAATATTCTTTTTCTGAAGAAGTCGCCGAATATATTGCCTCGACCATTCAAAGGAATATTCGTGAACTGGAGGGTGCTATTAATCTCGTCATCGCAAAATCAAAACTTAAGGGAAGGCCACTGGTACTTGATGAGGTAAAAGTTGCAATCGAACAAATTACATCGAGTAGTAAGAAAATTGTCACCATAAACCAGATTATCAAGACAGTTTCAGAGTTTTACGATCTTGGCGAAGCCGGCCTTTTTGAACGTTCGCGGCGCCGTGAGGTAGTAAAACCACGTCAGATTGCAATGTATCTTCTAAGAGAAGACTACCATGGATCGTATCCATTTATAGGTCAAAAACTCGGTGGGCGAGACCACACAACCGCTCTCCATGCATACGACAAAATTTCACGGGAGTTGAAACAAGACCCAAAACTTGTGGAAGAAATGAAGCAAATCCGCACAAAACTTTATGAAAGTTAAAATAAGTTATTTTTAGGAACGCCCCGTACAATATTATTCACAGTGTATTAGAAAAAAAGACGGTAACTTACCCACTTAAAAAACAAGAAAATGTCCTTATACACATATCAACAATATAATAATAACAATAGATTTAGATAAATAAAAAAACTAGTTATTATACTACCTGTGAAGTGTTCTGTTATTTCAGAAAATTTTAAAAAGGCGCTTTCTTATGTGGAACGAGCAACCGGGAAAGACACTACCATTCCCATACTCGGTTCTTTTTTTATCTCAACGGAAGGCAGTACGGTAAAAATTATTGGAACAAATCTTGAAATTGGAATTCAAGCCATTGTGCGTGGAACCATACAAGAGAGCGGCGCGGTTGTGATCCCAGCTCGCCCCCTCCTTGCATTTATTGCGACACTTTCCAAAAACGAAAAAATAACCCTTGAATCACGCGACGTTGATCTGGTTGTTTCATCGGGAGCAGAGGAGGTGGTGTTTAAAGGATATTCGCAAGAAGACTTCCCCCCGTTTCCTGATGTAAAAGAGCTCTACTGCATTTCTGCGCAAAAAGAGGATATGTTGGGGGTGCTCCAGCGCAGTCTTATTGCGGCGGCGAGAAGTAGTGTTAAACCGGAGCTCGCCAGCGTTTATTTCCTATGTGAGCGGGAGTTTATAACAATTGCTGCGACGGATAGTTTTCGACTTGCCGAGCAAAAAATAAAACCAACGGCGATTTCTAAAAAACTTTCCACCGAGTCTTTTCTTGTCCCAGTTCGGACCTGCGAAGAAATCATTCGTATTTTCGAGTACGGAGAAGAAAAAGACATCAAATTTTTTATCGGAAAGGGGGAAATCAAAGTCGTTTACTCCGATATAGTTCTCTATTCGCGCCTCACCGAGGGCGTATTTCCACAATATCAACCAATTATCCCCAAGAAATTCACAACTCAAATGACCATAAAGAAAAAAGAAATCGAAAGAAATATAAAACGCGCAAGTATATTTACTGACAAGCTTCAGGGGATATCTCTTCAACTTTCCCCAAAACAAAGCGAATGTATGATGGAGAGCAAAAATAACCTCGGCACCTACAAAACAAGTTTGAAAACCGAGATTCAAGGAGAATCGCTTGCGGTTGTGTTTAATTACCATTATCTTCTTGACGGTGTTGAGTCGTTCGGGGGTGAGAATATATTTTTCGGGTTCAGCGGCGAGGCAAGCCCGCTTCTTATTCGTGTTCCGAAAGAAGAACACTCATTTTATGTTGTTATGCCCATGAGGGGAAACACATGAGTTTTGTACCGTTGGGCTCGCTTCTTCCCAGTGCGTTTGAACGCTTAGATAAGCACAATTTTTTGGCTGACCAACATGTCGTTCGTCTCATCGAAAGCGCTTTCAGCACAGCGCTTTTGCCGTTTACAGATTATTCTCTTTCCATGAGGGGTAGAGTTGTGGTTGTTTCTTCGTCCTCTCCGGCCATAAAACAAAGAATATTTATTTTGAGGTCAAAGATTTTACAGGACATAACAGCAAAAAACCCAACAATTTCGGTAAGGGATATTATATTCAAAGGCCCGCAGCGGTAAATAAAAGTTCTGCCTCTTGTTTATTTCCGATAGAGTCGTAAACCTTAAGTGTAAGTGTGTGGCGCCCCGGGTTTATTGTGCCAAGGGCGATAGTATTTACTGACCCGATTTCGGATTTTATAAATTCCGAATCAACAAAGATTTCTACAGCCGTAATTAGATTTTTGCCGGTAATGCGCGGATGGAATACAATTGCATCCCCTTGTTTAAATACTGTGTCGCGTTCCGCGGCACTCCACTCAATCGTTGGCCAGTTTTCTGGGGAATGCGAGGTGTCGTGTTCCACAATTGGAATTGTGGAATTTTCATCGATAATATTTTGTTTTAGTGCCCACCTTCTGACTGGCTCTTCCCAGAGTTCAAACTGCGGATCACTTTCCGGGTGTTCAGGAATTTTACCATCCGGATCTTCCTTTGATACCCAATAGAGAATTGAGTGGATCTCACGCATGACGCGTTCCTGGCGGTATTTCCCCGGCGTATATTCTGTTGCGAGTTTTCCCGAGTTTGTATCAATAAAGTATGATCGAGAACCTTGCCATACGCCGCGCAAGACGGGTTTTTGCGGACTGGGCAATTGCGGTTCTGTAAACGACTCTTTCCCAAGTTTGCCAAGCGCGTGGAGCATGAATTCCCTCCAGAGAGGGGAAATAGTAATTCCTGCGATGTTTTCTTTCATGGGCGTGTTGTTGTTGTTTCCCGCCCACGCCCCCACAACAATATTTGGCGTGTATCCTACTGTCCACGCGTCATGATAGTCGTTTGTAGTTCCGGTTTTCGCGGCGACATCATATCCCTCAAAATAGAGTGATGATCGAGGTCCAAACATGGGTGTCCGCGCCTCGTTGTCTGAGAGAATGTTGTTAATCATATTTGCGATGTTTGCGTCAATTACGCGCTCCGATGAGACGCGTTCTTCCTCAAGTGTGTTACCATTTCGGTC
>MHOB01000052.1:0-13284 GCA_001821795.1 Candidatus Ryanbacteria bacterium RIFCSPLOWO2_12_FULL_47_9c | reverse complement strand
TGCGCCGCTCAATTCAAGGGGCGTTACCTCCCCGCCGCCGAGAACAAGGGAAAGACCAAAGCGTGATAGATCGGTGAGCGTACTGATGCCAAAATCTTCCGCCATATCAATCGCGTTTTGTATTCCCGCAAGGTAAAGGACTTTTACCGACGGAACATTGAGCGACTGTGCTAACGCAGAACGAAGGGTAAGCGGTCCGCGGTGCTTTCCATCAAAGTTCTTTGGTATGTAAGGTTCAGACCTGTTTGTAGAAAAGTTTGTCTCGAGATCAAAAACAACGGTATCTGGAGTGTATCCGCGCTTGAACGCCGCCGCGTAAACAATCGGTTTAAACGCAGAACCAGGTTGGCGGCGCGCAAGAGTCACGTTAAAGTTTCCTTCATGTTCAATATCAAAGTAATCGCGGGAGCCGACCATTACTAGAATTCTGCCGGTTTTTGGATCCAGAGCCACGAGTCCCGCATTTGATGCGTTGTACTTCTGTTCATTTTCTGCAACGCGGCGCGTAAGGATTTCTTCCCCTTTTTGTTGAAGATCAAGATCAAGGGTTGTTATGACCTCGAGTCCTCCACGCTCGACTACATCTTCACCATAACGCTCGATGAGCTGTTCGCGTACGTAGATGACGAAGTGCGGCGCAATGAGCCCCTGCTTTCTCTGGGGGAGGAAAGAAACAGTCTCGTTTCGCGCGCGTTCGTACTCTTCATCTGTAATAAAAAGCAACTCCTTCATGCGTTCAAGGACAAGATTCTTGCGAGTTTCAAGCAATTCCCGATTGTTGCCGTAGGGAGAATACCTTGTCGGTGCCTTGGGAAGCGCTGCAAGGTATGCGGCCTCGGCCAAGGAAACCTCCTCGGCCGATTTCCCAAAATATGCTTGCGACGCAGACTCGATTCCATAGGTGTTGGATCCGTATGGAATTTCATTGAGATACAAACTAAGTATTTCATCTTTTGAGTAGTTGGATTCCATTTTCACAGACATAACCATTTCTTTAACCTTCCGCGTGAGCGTCCGATCGGGATTTAAAAGAGTATTTTTTATAAGTTGTTGTGTTATCGTTGATCCTCCTTGTTTTTTCCCTTGAAAAATATCTGCAATTGCTGCACGGATGATGGAGGGAATGCGTACCCCGCCATGGGTATAAAAAGAACTGTCTTCAATCGCGATTGTCGCATTTTGTATATGACGTGAAATACGATCAAGGGGAACCACGGTCCGCCGCTCGTCGCCGTGGACTTCCCATAAAAGCGTTTCCCCGGTGTAATCGTAGATTTTTGTTGACTCCGCAATTTTTCTTTCCTTAAGGTTTTCTATGCTTGGGATTTCTACAAGGAGAAACGCAAGCCATGCGGCTATTGCTAAAAAAAAGACACCCGCACCAATGGCGAGCGAGAGAAAGAATAATTTTGGGTTTCGTTTGCGTCTCCGATGTTTTATCACTCGACTACCATACCACGGAATTTATACTTTTGCAAGAAAAACCCCCGCGAGTGGCAGGGGTTTTTCTTACATATCATCATCTTCGCTAAAGGTATCGTCATCAACGTCTTCATCCTCTTCGTTTTCCTCATCTTCATCCAAGAGATCATCATCATCTCCTGCCAAGTCGTATTTCTCATCCCACTGATTTAATAATGATGCCATTTTGTTTCATTAGGTTAAAGGGTGCGGACGACCTTTAAAATTGTTTCTATCCCACGAAAATACCTTAATCAAAAAGAGATGCAATATGCTCGTTGTGGATAACTTATCCCATGCTTTGAGGGGTAATCATTAAACAGAGCGCAAGGGCATCAAGGGCGTCATCTGAAGTGATGGGCGCCTTGATTTTTAATATGTTTTTTACCACCCATGCGACCTGACGCTTTTCGGCTCTTCCGTTTCCGGTGATTGCGCGTTTTACCTCAAGCGGGGTGAATTCAAATATGGGTATTTTATTTGAGACAAGTGTAACAATAATGGTGCCGCGGGATTCCGCGACCGAGAGCGCGGTTTTTTTGTTTTTTGCGAAAAAGAGTTTTTCAACGACCGCATGTGTAGGTTTTGTTTTTCTGACAAGCGAGGAAATCTCGCTGGATATACGCGCGAGCCGATCATGATGTGCAGAATTTTTTGACGTGGTGATGCACCCGCATCCACGGTACTCCATTTTTCCTCCACCAATCTCAACAAGTCCCCATCCAACACGTTCCACGCCCGGATCAATACCGAGTATTCTCACGTTTCTTTGTTATTGGCGTATATTTCCTGAACGTCATCGTGTTCGTCAATTTTTTCCATAAGTTTGTAGAGTATCTCGGTATCTCTTTCATTAAGCTGAATTTCACTATAGGGTTTTGATTCCCACTCATTGCTTTTTTTTTCAAATGCCCACAGGACGCTACCCGGGCTTGCCCACTTCGCACCATACTCGGAAAGGAGGTGTTTGATTTCCTGTGAGGTTCGGTTATTGTTGTCGGTAATTCCCGTGATAATGAGCGCTACTCCTCCCGGACCATATGCCTCATAAGTAAAATTCTGCAGCGTCGCTTCGTTTCCACCACCGGCCGCTTTTGCAATTGCTCGCTCAATATTGTCTTGAGGCATATTGTAGTCCCGGGCTTTCTGGACAGCGATTCTCAACGGCAGGTTCATGCTTGAATCACGTCCCGCGTCGCGTGCGGCAACCGAGATGGCGCGCGCAAGTTTTCCAAACAGCTTTCCTCTTCGGGCGTCGGTTGCCGCTTTTTTATGCTTTATTTGCGCCCATTTTGAATGTCCTGCCATGGTATGGTGTCCCTTAGCGAAAAAGCACTCGCGGCGGTTCTATCGAGAGGTGCTCGTATGCACGGCGCGTTGCTATTCGTCCCCGCGGCGTGCGTTCAATAAATCCGAGGCGGAGAAGATAGGGTTCGTGCACCTCTTCTATTGTGCTTGCTTCCTCGCTAGATGCTGCGGCGAGCGTCGTGAGGCCGACAGGCCCCCCTGAAAATTTGTTAATGAGGATGTTAAGTATTCTTCTGTCTTCAGATTGCAATCCTGCCGCGTCAATATCCAAAAGTTTAAGCGCTTCCTCTGCGGTTTCATCTGTGATTGTCCCATTTCCACGCACTGACGCGACATCGCGGCATCGTTTCAAGAGATGATTTGCGATGCGCGGCGTGAAGCGGCTTCGTTTTGCAATATGCATAAGAGCACTCTCGGCGGCCGTGATTCCAAGGAGGTGGGCGGAGCGCGCAAGAATATCCTTGATTTCAGGTTCAGTATAAAATTCAAGGCGAAACGTTCCGCCAGAAAACCGCGAACGCAGTGGTGAGGAAAGGAGAGCGATCCGCGTTGTCGCCGCAATGAGGGTAAAGGGAGGGAGCTCGAGCTGCAGAGTGCGAGCTGCGGGCCCCTTTCCAATGATAATATCGAGAGAACGCGCCTCCATGGCTGGATAGAGAACTTCCTCCACCATTTTATTGAGGCGATGAACTTCATCAATAAAAAGAATATCGCCCGGGGAGAGATTCGTAAGTATCGAGGCGAGATCCCCGACGCGCTCGATGGCGGGGCCGGACGTTATTTTCATTTGCGCGTCCATTTCGTGCTTGATGAGGTGGGCAAGTGTTGTTTTGCCAAGCCCCGCGGGCCCGTAGAAGAGCAGGTGCTCGAGCGGTTCCTTCCGTTTCTGCGCCGCCTCGATAAGAATCCGGAGATTTTCTTTGATCGGTGTTTGGCCAATGTACTCACCCCACCGTTCTGGCCGGAGGGCGCTATCAAGTGAGGAATCCTCGAGTTTTTTTGGTGGTATTGACATTTTAAATAATCTGGGCTAAAATATACCAAATTCTTTTTAATGTAGAGGTTTTGTCTGGAAGCCTCCAGACAAGTGAGGTTTTCCTTATCTGGGCCATCTTTTAGTACTGGACAGTCTTGTCCCTTCTCCTCTTAGTACAGAATACGCCAAATTCTGTGTTAAGAGGAGGGGGTCGGCTCGACTGCTCCTCGAAGGGGCTCTCAGCTCGTGGCACCCATGCTCGGGCACATTGTCTGGAGGCTTCTGGCCGAAACTAAAATCCAACAACACGCTGAAGTTCCGCGATGGATGTGATGCCGGAGAGAACTTTAAGGATGCCATCTTGTTTTAGAGTTATCATACCCTGGCTTACGGCAACTTCTCTTACCTCTGCCTCGGTAGGATTCCGGAGAATAAGTTTTTCTATTGCATCCGTAATGAGGAACGCCTCATACACGCCGATTCTACCCTTGTAGCCGGTATTGTTGCATGCGGTGCACGATCCCGCGTCAAAAACTTTTATATTTTCAAGTGGGGGCCGGTCGTACTGTTTGGGAAGTAATTCGATTTCTTTTTTTATGACCGCAAGTTCATCGGGGGATGCCGCCACTTCTTTTTTACAGGTTTGGCATAGAACTCTTACAAGCCGTTGCGCGATTGCGATATTAATTGCCGGCGCGATAATATTTGGAGGGGCGCCAAGATCAATGAGGCGGGGAATTGTGCCGGGGGCATCGTTTGTGTGAAGCGTTGAAAAAACTAAATGTCCCGTGAGTGATGCCTGAAGAGCGATTTCGGCAGTTTCCCGGTTACGAATCTCGCCGACAAGAATAATATCAGGATCCTGGCGCATGATTGCAGACAGGCCCGACTCGAATGTATAACCCGCGCTTTTATCTACTTGCGTTTGCGATATGCCTTCGATATGGTATTCAATCGGGTCTTCGATAGTAATTATTTTTATCTCCGGTTGGTTTACTTTTTTTATGAAGGCGTAAAGGGTTGTCGTTTTTCCTGATCCCGTGGGACCGGTGGTGATAATCATGCCGTTTGGCTGTTGGAGTTCGCGCTCAACCATTTTCTGGACGTACGAGTGCATACCGAGTTTTTCAAAGGTAAGCGCGATTGCTTTTGGATGGAGAATGCGCATAACAATTGTTTCCCCATTAGGTCCCGGCAGTGTCGAAACGCGCACTTCCACGTCCTTTCCGTCGGCGCGAATGGTGAACCGCCCGTCCTGGGGCCGGTCATGGATATTGAGTTTCAGCTCCGAGACAAGTTTGATGCGTGCCAGAAGCATCTTGTAGGCCTTGGGTGAGACGTCCGTGACATTTTGAAGCACGCCGTCAAGACGGATGCGCAAATGCACTTTGTTTTCCGCGGGCTCTACGTGAACGTCAGAGGTTTCGAGTTCGTAGGCGCCCGCGAGAATAATATCGAGAAGATTTGTAATATGTTCGGTTGCGCCAAGAGATATTTTGGTATTCAAAAACTCTTGAAAGTCGGTTGTATTTTTTACCCGTTCTTTAAATTCTTCCATCCCAACGCGCGTAATATCGATGATGTTTGAGGTTATTTCTGTTTCAGCGCCGAGTTCTTTGTAGCGACTCCATGCGCGTTCCAAACTTTGCATTGAAACCAAAAAAAGCTGGGGTTGGTATCCCATTCGATGCAGTTCGTCAACGGTTTCTTTGATCGCGCTCGCAGTTGGATTTTTGACCGCGACCTGTAAATTTTTACCGGTGATGCGGATTACCGCAAGACCAGCCGCGCGCGCGCGATCCTCCGGAACCAGCCGCAACGCGTCTGGGTCGATAGACGTGCGCGAGAGGTCGAGGTACGGGGTTTTATATTTTTTTGAGAGGAGGAGCGCAAGCTCTTCTTCTTCTTTGCGCCTGATACTCGCGAGTTTATCCTTTTGTTGCTCTTCGTTGAATGCCACGGGTTTATTTTACCCCGTTACAAGAAACTTGTAACTGGGTTTACCCCATGAGCGTTCCATGCAGCAATTTGCGGGTTTCTGTTTCTGCTTCAATAAAGTTATCGAATTCCGGAAGCGGTACAATTGAATCACTTTGCTCCACATGGAGTTTTGACGCGAGGGTAGCAATAAATGTTTTGTTTTCTGACCAAACGACGCCCTGTGTTCTGCGTTCGCCGTATTGCCAGAAGGTGACTATGGCGGAGGGAGGTGATGTAAGTTTTACAAGTGTTCGCACAACAACGGGAATATCTTCGGGGGTTGTTTGAGCTTTCGTGAAGTCGTCTCGGGTGATGAACGACCAAAGCACGTTGAGGTCAGGATCGTGACGCGAGCGCACCATGAGCCGTCCCATAAGCGCGAGCGACGGGAGTGGAAGCTTTGCTTTTTCTCCCTCGCCATTTTCAAGCCAAATGTGGCGCGCGGTACCCTGACGGGGAAGCAGTTCAAGGTAGTGTTCGGCGTCCGCAAGTGTTGAAAAGCCCATTGTGACGATGAGATCGGCGGGCGGAAGATGCTCGGCAAAGCTCAATGCCGCTTGGTTGAACGCGTGTTTGTGGGTAAGAAAAATAGTGAGCGAAGAGTCACCTTTTTCATAGCGCAGCTCTTCAACCGGCGAGAGGGCGGTATCAATTGTGATGGCGAATTCTTTTTTTACGGGCTTAATATCAAAAGTGTCACTCCAGTTTTGTTCTTTTTCGGCGGGCGCAATAAGATGAATTTTCTCGGGGTTTATTTTTTGGATTTGGAGGGCGGCAAGAAAGTCTTTATCAGATGAATGGTCCGGCAGAATGATAATGACCGAGCGGGCTTCCCGAATTGCTTGTTTTAACTCGTCCATAACAACCCATTCCTAGCACAGTTTTTTTGCCCGCGGAAGTCTCCTTGACATATTGATATTTTAGTAGTATAATTATTGTCGAATCTTTGAGTTTTGAACTTTAGCTCCCCCGCCCAAAGCGGGGGAAGGAGGTTATCGTGAGAAGGTTGATCGTCCGTATTTTTCTCGTTCTTCTCGTTCTCGTGGCAACCGGCTGCGCGCGCTCGATGGTGTCGAAGCGCGCGACCGAGGGCGCGCTCATCGGCGCGGGCCTCGGGGCTGGCATCGGCGCGATCGCCGGCCATGGCGGCGCCGGCATCGGTGCCGCAGCGGGCGCGGGGGTCGGCACGCTGGTCGGTGCACTCTTCGGGGTGCAGGAAGACGAGACCGTCCGGTACGAGCGGCCGCCGCTCGACTGGCTCGACGGCCGGCTCGTGATTGTCATTCGTAGCGCGGGCGGATACTGGTGGGACAGCGTCCGTACGGTGGTCTCGGACGAGCTCCGCGGGCGTGGGGTACGGAACATTTCCCTCGAGGGGAATGTCGAGTACCTGATGCAGTCAGGATGCGTTCGCAACGCGGATTACTTCGCCCGCGTCGAGATGGAGCGAGACGGGTGGGGTGCCACGGAAGATGCCGTGGTGACCATCGAGATCGTCGGCTGCCGCGATCTCGAGACCCGCGCGGTCGGGTTCGGCCGCGAGAACGTGGATTATCACTTCCGGCAGGAGGTGATGGCCTTTGCAACCGCGGCGCGGCGTGCCGTCTTCGACCTCCACTAACTACTGGCTCGGCTCGTTTAGAGCCAAGTCAAAGCAAAGCACCGGGGTTCGGTTAACGGACCACGGTGCTTTTTCATTTGATTTGCTACACTGGATATATGGCAAAGCGGAGATTTGTCACAAAGAGCGCAAACAGCACCCGAAAGCTTGGTGAAATCCTTGGCGAGGAGACGCGCGGATATTTTAACAGAAAAAAGACGGGGTTCTGCGTTTCGCTTGAAGGCGAACTTGGTTCCGGCAAGACGGTTTTTGCGAAGGGGTTCGCGCGCGGGCTCGGTATTGTGCGCCCCGTTACGTCTCCCACGTTTGTGCTTGCAAAACGCTACCCGGTTACGAAGTCACGTTTTCGCAATTTTTGGCACGTTGATTGCTATCGGCTGAAAAATGCGCGGGAGCTGAAAACGATCGGATATGAAAATATGGTGCGCGACCCGTACGCAGTTCTTGCTATTGAGTGGGGAGATCGAATTCGGAAATATCTTCCAAAGGAAGCGCTTCGCATTGTTTTCCAGCACGAAAAAAAATCGCGGACTACGCGTATCCTCACGTTTTATGGGGCATGAGAAAAAAACACTTGTCATACTCGATGCGCACGCGCTTATCCATCGCGCGTATCATGCGCTTCCCGCGTTCACGTCCCCTTCAGGGGAACCGATGGGTGCGGTCTACGGGGTTTGTGCCTTTCTGATAAAATTAATCCGCGATATTGCGCCAAGTCACATTGCGGCCGCTTTTGACCGCGAAGAGAAAACTTTCCGCCACATCGCTTACGAGGCGTATAAAGGGACGCGCGAAAAAACAAAGGACGATCTTGTCCCGCAATTTCAAAAAACGCGCGAAGTCTTTGAGGCGTTTCGTATTCCAATGTACGATGCCGCAGGATTTGAGGCGGATGACATTATCGGCACGCTTGTAAAAAGATTTTCAAAAGAAAAAGACCTTTCCATAATAATCGCGTCCGGGGACATGGATACCCTGCAGCTTGTTGAAGACAAAAGAGTTACGGTCTATACGCTCCGCAAAGGCATCGACGATACCGTGTTTTACAACGAGGAAAAAGTGCGCGAGCGTTTTGGATTCGGACCCGAATACATTATTGATTTCAAGGGACTTAAAGGGGATCCGTCGGATAATATCATCGGGGTGAAGGGGGTTGGCGAGAAAACTGCGACGCAATTGATTACCCAATATGGGAAAATTGAGGATCTCTATGAAAAGATTAAAAAAGAAAAAAAACATCCGCCCTGGCTTACCGAACGCATAAAAAATCTTCTTTTGGAAAATGAAGAGGAGGCCCTTTTTTCAAAGGAGCTTGCAACAATTCGTGATGACGCGCCGGTGAAGGTAGCGCTTGATGACCTTGTGTACGCGGGGATTCCCGTTGATGCGGTGCGAGAAATCTTCAGGAAGTTTCATTTTCCGAGTCTTGCTGCGCGTTTGCCCGCCGATGCGAATTTCGAGTCTGCGCATTCGCGCGCCGCGGAGGAAAAAAATACCACATTTCTCACCCAAGAGAATTGGATTGAGTTTGAGGCGTCCGCAAAAAAAGAAGACAATCTTGTGCTCTCCAAGGAGGGTGATAGATTGGTTATCGCTTCCGAAAAGGTGCTTTTTATTCTTGAAAAAGAGCGTGTGGCGGATATTACGGAGGCGCTCAAAAAATTGCTTGTTGAAAAACAAGGTACAATTTGTGACGATGCAAAAGAAATTTTTCACTTTCTCTCGTTTGCGTTTCCCATCGCGCACGATCTGAAGATTGCCTCTTGGGTATGCGATTCTGAAGAACGCACATTCACGATTGACCCGCATGCTCGTTCAACAAAGGAGGGGCTTAAACTACTTTCGCGGTCGCTCGAGTCAAAAATCAAAAAAGAGAAACTCACTGATATTTATTATCATTTCGAGCTTCCGCTTGTTCCCGTTCTCTACTTGATGGAGCGTGAAGGGATACTGGTTGACACGAAGAAGGCGATTGAGCTTGAAGCGGAAGTTGTAAAAGAAATGCACGCGCTTGAAAAAGATATCTGGGAGAAGGCAGGTAAAAAATTTGATATCAATTCTCCAAAACAGCTTTCCCAAATACTTTTTGAGGATCTCAAGCTCCCCGTGAAAGGAATCAAAAAAACGTCGACGAGAAGCACTTCAACACAGATCTCTGAACTTCAGAAACTCAAGGGTCTTCATCCGATTATTGACGCGCTTATTGAGTACCGTGAGGTAAGTAAATTGTACTCTACCTATATCGTAGCGCTCCCGAAATTAGTTGGGTCTGACAGACGCATCCATACGACTTTTAATCAGACAGGTACTGCGACGGGGCGTCTTTCGTCGGCGAATCCGAATCTCCAAAATATCCCCATCCGCACGGAGCGCGGGCGGATGGTTCGGCAGCTCTTTATCGCGCGTCGTGGATATGAGTTTGTTTCCTGTGATTACTCGCAGATTGAATTGCGGCTCGCGGCCGAATTTTCGGGAGACAAAAAAATGATTGAGACGTTCCGCGCGGGCGAGGATATCCATACACGGACGGCGTCCGAAGTTTTTCATGTGCCGCGCGATAAGGTAACGCCGAATATGAGGCGCGGCGCAAAAGTAATAAATTTTGGGATTCTTTATGGAATGGGGGCACGCGCACTTGCCGCCTCCCTCGGCATTTCAGCGAGCGAGGCAGAAGAGTATCTTGAAGCATATTTTAAGGAGTTTCCGGGTGTCGCGGCGTTTCGGGAAAAAATTATTCATGACGGACGTGTAAGTGGTTATGTTTCGACCCCGTTTGGCCGCAAGCGGTACCTCCCCAATCTTCGCTCGTCGTTTGATTTTGTGCGGAAAGAAGCGGAACGAATGGCTATTAACGCGCCAATTCAGGGTACGGAAGCCGATCTTGTCAAGCGTGCGATGATTGAGATATATACTGCATTCAAACTTTCTGAAGAAAATGAGAGAATAAAGTTACTCCTTCAGGTGCACGATGAACTTCTTTTTGAAATTAAAAAGGACTGTGCGGATGAGTACATCCCGCGGATTAAAAAAATCATGGAGCATACGCCGAAGTTTGATATTCCAATCATCGTCGACATAAAACGCGGCCATAATTGGGAAAATATGAAAGTGCTAGAAATAACATGAAATTGAGGGTACACGGAACTCTTTTTGCAAAATTTTTCTGGACGCTTACCGCGCTTGGCACGATTCCGATGGCAATTTCCACTCTCTTTTTGTACGCGACCTACGAAAGTCGTATTCGACACATTGTTGACGAGGATGTCGCCCGCGAATTACAGCTGAACTCCGGTATACAGTTTCTCCTTATTTTTCTCTTTGTGCTTATTATGGCGACGTTCGCCGCGTATATCATTTCACGGAATATCTCGAGGCCTCTTTTTGTGCTTACGGAAGTTATGAAAAGAATCGCGGGCGGAAATCTCAATATCCAAATTCGAGTGCGGCGCCAAGATGAGATTGGGGATTTGGGAAATTTTGTCAACGAGATGGTGCGGCGGGTGAAAGAAGCTCGGGAACGGCAGGAAGAAATATCCGCAGTGAAATCAGAGTTTATTTCAGTCGCCGCACATCAGCTTCGGACGCCTCTTTCCATTGAGAAGTGGGCATACAACTTGCTTCTCGACGGCGATGTGGGAAAGGTGACCCCAAAACAGCGGGAGCTTCTTGAAAAGGCGGTCATGGCAAACGAGTCGATGATACGGCTCGTACATAATTTGTTAGATGCAGCGCGCATCGAGGAGGGGAAATTTGGTTATACGTTTCAGAAAATGGATTTTGTTCCGTTTCTCAAGAAACTTCTTCAGGACCGTACCGTACTTCTCCGCGAGAAGAAAATTAATCTTGTCGTGCAACATCCTCTTCCCAGGGATCTCTTTTTGACGGCTGACGAGGAGCGCCTTTCGATTGCGATTGGAAATATTGTGGATAATGCGATTCGTTACACGGCTTCAGGTGGCCTCGTGGAGATTTCCGTGGATACTGCGCCGCCGTGGGTAACGGTCGCGGTCCGCGACACGGGGATTGGGATCACAAAAGAGGATAAAGACCGCCTTTTTACGAAATTCTATCGCGGCAGTAATGTTATGCATATTGCAACGGAAGGCACTGGCCTCGGGCTTTTTCTTGCAAAAAATATTGTCATTGCGCACGGAGGTGAAATTTGGTTTCGTTCGCGAGAAACAGAGGGGACCACATTTTTTATAAAGTTGCCGCTTGAGTTTTCTCCCAAAAGCCCCTCGGTCGTTTCGCACGATTCTTTTGTGGGGAGTATATAGCCGTGATATGCTGGAATTATGATTGAGCGCGCGTTAAAGACAGGCGGCGTGCCGATTGCTTCCATGTTGAAGCGCGGCGAGGTAAAGATACTTGTTGTCGAGGATGATAAGTTTTTGCGGGAAATTTTGGTGGGCAAGCTTGAAAAGGAAGGGTATACCGTTTTTGAAGCATCTAACTGGAACGTGGCGCAAAAGCATATCCAAGGGGACCGTCCCCATGTAATACTGCTTGATATTGTGCTTCCCGGTATCGACGGTTTTGAAGTGCTTAGTACGCTGAAGCGAAACCGGGAAACCTCGGCGATCCCGATAATTATCATCTCCAATCTTGGTTCGCGCGAGGACGTGGATCGCGCTCTTAGACTGGGCGCAAAATCTTTTATGATCAAAGCCCATCATACTCCGCAGGAAATTGTTGACGCGGTAAAAAAGACTCTTGAAGAGTATTACTTGAGAAGATGATTTATCTCCTCTACGGAGAAAATACCTCCGCATCGCGCCGCGTACTTGAGAAATTTCTCGAGCGATTTCGAAGGGAGGCAGAGGCGGGTTGGAAATATGTAAACTGCGAAGATGAGCTGGCGGCGGAAGAATTTATACAGGGACTCGGGAGCCGGTCTCTTTTTGGGCAAAAAGATTACTACATTATTAAATATCCCACGGCTCTTTCGGATGCCGCCCGTGAACGTCTCGGCGCTGTTTTGGAACGCTGGGCAAAAGATGCCTCGGTGGTGGTATTTTATGAGCGCATGGCCCCGGCAAAAGACAAACTTTTTGCTGATATAAAAAAATATGCAGCGAAGGCGGAGGAATTTCCGCTCGGTTCTTTCGAGAAAATTCTTCCCCTCATCCGCGATGAGCTTTCGCGGCACCAGCGTTCCCTTGCGCCTAAAGAGGGAGAGCAGTTGCGCGCGTGGCACGATGAAAATCCGGAGCGTTTTTGGTCTGAATTTGAGAAGGTTCTTCTTGGCGGAAACGTCTCGGAAAGGAGCTCCGTAATTTCGCCGAACGAGCTTTTTTCACTCGGTGACTTTTGGGCAAAGCGCGAGCGCTCGCGCGCGTTCCTTGCGTTTGAGAAACTGCGGGAACGCGGCTTTGAGCCCGATAATATTTTTCGTGCGTTTCTCTGGCACGTGAAGAATCTTAACCTTGCCGCGCGCGGAAAAACGAAAGACATGAAACCTTTTGTGGCGCAAAAGGCGCGAGAGCAGGCGCGGAACTTTAACGAAGATGAGCTCGCCGATGCCTACGAGTCGCTTCTTTTAATGTCCGATCCCAGAGGCCGCGACATGCTCGAAACCCGCCTCCTCCATTTTTTGCTTACAAGCTAAAATAATTATATGGAAGAAAGCCAAATAATACTTAGGCCAATTTCCGGGCTCTTTAAGGATTCACTCAAGCTTTATGCCAAAACTCTTATTAGGACTCTTCCGGTTATTTGTGCCGCAACCATCCTTTTATTTATAAATCTTGTTGTTGCTCCATACAAAAGCACGTCCGATCCTTTATATATGATTGGTATCATTGCCGGTGTTGTCGCCGTGTTTTCCGAGCTTTTTATCTTTCCTGTAGCGGTTTTCTCGCTTGCGGGTGGGCGGGCATATAGAGATTCCGTAAACTCATTTGTCCCGTATTTCTTGATTTTTATATTTGGGTCAATT
>MHOB01000051.1:903-5210 GCA_001821795.1 Candidatus Ryanbacteria bacterium RIFCSPLOWO2_12_FULL_47_9c | reverse complement strand
GACCCCAACTCCAACCCCCACTCCGACTCCTACACCAACACCCACTCCTATTCCCGGAAGTTCTAATTTTCAGACACGCTGCGGCGCTACAGGCGTCATCAGATGTTTCAGTTTTGATTCAAACGCCGACCTCGGAGTTGTTGGATCCAATGCCTATGGAGCAAACTTTGGCGCGTTTAATAACGCTTCAGGCGGACTTACTCCGACGATTGACTCCTTAGTTTCGGCGGACGGAGGCGGTTCCATGAAATTTATTATTCCATCGCAATCCGGTTCAGGCGGATCTGGACAGTGGTTTACTAATTTTTCATCCGACCTTTCCGCGCAGTTTGGAGCAAATTCAGATTTTTATATCCAATGGCGGCAAAGATTCTCGCCGGAATTCATTGCCACCAACTATCTGCCGGCCGCCGGCTGGAAGCAGACAGTTATCAGCACCGGCGATAAACCGGGCACGATCTATTCTTCATGCACAGCCTTAGAAACCGTAGTGCAAAATGTTAACTTGCGCGGTTTCCCGACTATGTATAACTCTTGCACCGGCTCAACCTCGCATGGGCCCTACAATCCTTTCGAAGAGCCTTTTGGCAGTTCGGATTTCAAGTTGCAAAATGCCATGCCTTCTCCGTATTGCCTTTACTCCCAAAATTGGAAACTAGGCGCGGCGCAAACTAATCCCCCCGGCAATTGCTTCAAATATTTTGCCAATGAATGGATGACTTTTCAGGTCCATATTCATACGGGGCCCAGAGTCAATGACGAATGGACGGGTAGCCATGTAGATCTATGGGTGTCGCGCGAAGGACAGCCATCACAGCAAGTATTTAACTGGGGGCCGTACGTTCTTTCCGCTGGATCCGCGGCTGAAGATATGCGCTACGGAAAAATATGGCTGCTACCATATCATACCGGTAAAGATGGATCTCAAGTTACCCCAACCGCCTACACTTGGTATGATAATTTGATTATTTCAAGAAATCCGATTGCCGACCCGAGCGGAACCGTGCCATCTTCTACACCAACTCCCACCCCGACACCGACGCCCATACCTACACCCACGCCGACCCCAACTCCTACGCCGACAGCCGCTCTAACCGGCTCAGTCCTACTTGTAGATTTTGGAGCAACTTCTGCGCAAAACACATTCGGACTTTCCGGCTGGAATATGGCAATAAAAGATATTTATACAGATAACCAAAACATCGGTCCCGGAGGAACAGCGATTGTTGTTGGCAGTCATTATGCGTATAACTATCAAGGTGTATCCGGAACTCCAAGAAGTTTTGTGTCTGGAGAGAAAATTCTCGTCACGTGGTATAACAATTCCGCGTCTCAAATTTCTTTTATCCCAAATATCAGTTTTACCGATCCCGACAGAATTATTATGGGTACGGCTGGCACTTGGTATCCGATGACCGCGGTTAGTGTGCCTGCATTCGGAAGCGCGAGAAGTGAATTTACCTTCAGCGCGCAAAACGCCGGAACCTACTCGCTCGTAAACGTAAATTCAAATTATACAAACAACCTGACTCTTATTGCAGACAAAATTGAATTCATTTCGGTTGGTTTAATCCCCACCCCAACCCCAACTCCTACGCCAACACCAATTCAGACAACTGCCCAAACTTCTTATGGCGGAACACCCATTTCTATCCCATGAACCATTCAAGCAGAAAACTATGATTTGGGCGGTGAAGGAGTGGCCTATCACGATATTGATTCTATTAATGAAGGAGCGTTATATCGTCCGAACGACGGAGTTGATCTCGAATCTTCTTCAGCCGGGGGATACAACATAGGTTGGATGGATCCTGGAGAATGGACGGAATATACGATAAACATTCTTACGGCAGGAACATATAACATTCAAACCCAAGTCGCCGCATCAGGAGCGGGAGGGACTTTCCATATTGAATTCAACGGAGTAAACAAAACCGGAACCATAACCATGCCAAACACCGGAGGCTGGCAAACCTGGACCGCGGTTTCCATCCCAAATGTTTCTCTGTCTTCTGGCCAGCAGATTATGAGAATTGTTTCAGATTCTAACAACTCAACAACTGGAATCATCGGAAACATAGATTGGGTGAGAATCAGTTCGAGTTCTCCAACACCGACCCCAATTCCAACCCCAACTCCGACAATTTCAACTACAGGAAATGTTTATTATGTTGGTAAAACTGGTTCAGATTCCAATACATGCGCGGCCGCAAAAAATCAAGCAACTCCGAAACTTACTCTTGATTCCGCTTTTTCCTGCATGGCGAGCGGCGATATGGTTCAAATTAAAGCCGGAACTTACAGCGCTCCAGCACAGACTGACGGTTGTTCGAATCTTCCGCCATCAGGCGCATCTTGGGCAAGCCCGACGACTATTCGAAGATTTGGCTCTGATACAGTAACAATTCCAACTTCCACTGGCATTAGTTTTTGTCGCAAGTCGTACATTGTTTGGGACGGAATCAACGTTGACGGTTTAGGTAACGACGGTCAGAATTTTTGGCTCGGCAACGCAAGCAATCCCTCTCATCATATCCGGATTGCTAATTCTGATATTTCAAATACTGCGGCCTTCGGGATACTGGGAGGCACTGACAGCGAAATAATTAATAATAAATTCTATGACATAGGAACTCTTTATACGCATCATGGTTTTTATTCTGGTCAGCCGAATAATCTTTTTGAGAGAAATGATTGTTATAACATAGCAGGTAGCTGCGTCCAGCTTTATAGCGGCACCGGTTCTTATATAGACACAAGCAACTCTATTATTCGCTTCAACAAAGCGCACGATACAAATGGACGAAATAAATCTCCGAGTGAAAACGCGGCATTTATCGCGTGGGAAGGTTCAAATGTTCAGATTTACGGCAATCTTATGTACAACCTTGATGGCGCGGGAATCAGCATAAACCGCGCGAATAATGATGTTGTTTATAATAATATATTTTATAATAACACAGGTCCCGCCATTCAACTTGGTTCTGGAGGCGGCCATACTGTCAAAAATAATATTTGGTGGAATACCTGCATGGGCACATGTGATTGGCCGTCTCGCATATATGGCGCAGGGGATCAAAGCACCGGATCAGTAAAATCGAACAACATTTGTGATGTAAACGAAGCGGGATGTTCTGTAGTTTTAAATCCCAAATTTATAAACCCAGCTTCAGGCGACTTCCATCTCCAATCATCTTCTCCAGCCATTAACGCCGGAGCAACTCTCGGCTCTCCTTATGATAAGGACTTTGACGGAGTCCAGCGTCCGGTTGGCTCTGCTTATGACATCGGAGCGTATGAATATGGAGGAGTAGTTACGACTCCCACACCTACCCCAACTCCTACACCGACACCTATTCCCACTCCCACGCCCATCCCCGACACCATAGCTCCTATTTTCTCTGCCATTTCAGCTTCATCAATAACAACTTCTTCGGCCGTTATCTCATGGACTACAGATGAAATAGCCACTCATCAAGTTGAGTATGGGTTCTCTACTTCCTATGGTCAGCAAACAACAGAGAATACCACACTGATGACTTCACATTCAGAAACTCTTCCCAACCTTTCCGGTGGAACAACTTACCACTACCGAGTAAGATCCAGAGATGCGGCAAATAATATCGCTCCATCTCTGGACAATACATTTACCACTCAAACAGCAATAATTGCAGACACTCAAGCTCCATCAACAATCTCCAACTTCTCTTCTTCAAACATACAGACAAACTCCCTGACTCTCTCCTGGACCTCTCCTCAAGGCCTTCCAAACGGGGGAGCGGCTACAACCTATGACATTCGCTACTCAACTTCTCCAATCACTTCTCAAAATTTCTCTTCCGCCTCGGCGGTAACCGGCGAACCATCTCCCGTATCTCCCGGCACTGCACAGACATACATACTAGCTAGCCTTCAACCATCAACTAATTATTATGTGGCAATAACATCCAAAGACGCGGCTGGAAATATCTCCCTACTCTCTAATGTTGTTTTAGTAACTACCGCAAGCACTCCTCCTATATCCCTTAATATCTCCAAACTTTCCATATCAAATATTAATTCTTCGTCCGCCACGATTAACTGGGAAACGGATTTGGATGCCACTACCCATAGCAAATACGACATTGATGACGATGACGCTGTAAATTATTCTGCCATAGAAAATAGAGTTCTTAGCAAAACCCACAGCATGCTTTTGTCCAATCTCGTTTCATGCGCTTCCTACAGTTTCAAGGCAAGGTCGCAATCAGGAATCCTTGAATCTCTAAGCGCTATTAAAAAATTCGTAACCAAAGGATGCTTGGGCT
>MHOB01000051.1:0-855 GCA_001821795.1 Candidatus Ryanbacteria bacterium RIFCSPLOWO2_12_FULL_47_9c | reverse complement strand
TTTCTCTTCCCAAAACACCGTCTTCCAGGCCATGCAGCTGGAAAAAACTGCTGTTCTTTCCGAGGCCCAGGCTCCCAACGGCAAAACCGCCATAGGAGGCCATATTTATGAATTAAAAGCCCTGACCTCGCCGTCAACCAGCATCACTTCGCTTTCAAGCCCAGCTACAATTACTATCTCTTACGACCCCTCGGAGATTACTGGAGTAGATGAATCATCTCTCTCCATCTATCATTGGAATGGAACAAGCTGGGTTGAGCTTTCGGGATGTTCTAAAAATATTCTGGCCAAAACAGTTTCTTGCCAAACCTCTTCTTTTTCTTCGTTTGCTCTCTTCGGTTCTCCTTCCGATGCCACAACCCCGATCATTTCTTCCGTATCCTCCGGTTCAATTACTTCATCTTCAGCTGTCATAATATGGTCTACAAATGAACCATCTGACGCTTACGTGGAGTATGGCTTAACAATATCTTACGGTTCCCAGACTCAAAGAGAAACAAGCTTTACCGCCTCCCATTCCATTGCTCTTTCCGGCCTTTCGCCAAACACAACTTATCACTATCGCGCGAGATCAAGCGATTCTGCCGGAAACTTCGCGATGTCAGTGGACAATACTTTTACCACTTCGGCCGCTCCTGCCACTACTGCTCCCACGCCAGCTCCATCCGTCCCTCCTGCGTCTGGATCTTCGAGCGGAGGGGGGGGAGGTGGTGGAGGAAGCTATATTCCAATTTCTCCTGTTCCAACCTCTTTCCAGGCTCTTGGAGCATCTAATCAGATAGTCCTCAAATGGGCTAATCCTCAAGACTACAACTTCGTCAGAGCCAGAATCATCAGAAAAGAAAATTCCGCTCC
>MHOB01000050.1:613-9633 GCA_001821795.1 Candidatus Ryanbacteria bacterium RIFCSPLOWO2_12_FULL_47_9c | reverse complement strand
GGGGTTGATAGACGAAATGTTTTTCTCGATTCGAAAGATTTTGATCGCTTTTTGCAGAGTATGGAGGTTTTTAATACTGTAGAGCCGCTCGGTGGTTTTTATATACGGGCCTTGTTAGAAGGGGGTTTCCAAAAACACCTCACTAGACGTCCGACGTCTAGTGGAAAGCTCGTTAGGGTTATTTGTTATTGTTTAAATCCGAATCATTTTCATTTGATTTTGGAACAGTTAGTTGGGGGTGGAATTAGCGAATTTATGAAACGTCTCGGTGGTTATACAAAGTATGTGAACAATAAGTATAAACGTAGTGGCGCGCTGTTTCAGGGAAAATTCAAGTATGCTTACATAGACTCCAATAAATATTTACTGCATGCGAGTGCGTATGTGAATCTTAATGATCGAGTACACCAGTTAAAGCACACGGAGTTTCAATCAAGCTGGTCTGAATATGCTGGATTGAAAAGGGACGGTTTTTGTCATATAAAAATAGTTCTTGATCAGTTTCGCGATTTTACCGAATATGAAGAATTTGCTCGCGACTCTCTAGAGGATATTTTAGAGAGAAAGCAATTAAAAAAAGAGCTTGGTGTTTTGCTACTCGAGTAACGTCGCTAGACGTTGGACGTCTAGTTTAACTTAGACCTCAATTACAACGGGGATGACCATCGGTCTGCGTTCAGTGCGTTGGTACAGGAATTGGCCAATTTTTTCGCGGAGTTCTTCCTTGAGGTACTGGACATTAAGAGGGTGCATTTTCTGTGTTATGTCTTCAGTAATTCGTTTTGTGCGTGCGCGCGTCTCGTAAAGGAGATCTTTCGATTCTTTCAAGTAGATAAATCCACGTGAAATGATATCGGGTGAGCCACGCACTTTTCCGGTTTTTTCATCAACAACGGCGATTATCACGAACATGCCGTCCGAAGCCATCATTTGCCGGTCGCGGAGCACGACTTCTTTTATGTCACCAACTCCAAGCCCGTCGACAAAAACGTGGTTTGCAGGGACCATTTCTTTGGTGAGCTTCACACTATCCGATGTTACCTCCACTACTCGTCCATTTTCAGGGATAACGATGTTTTTGTCTGGGATGCCAACTTCCAACGCGAGTTTCGTATGAAGTTTGAGCATGAAGTAGTGTCCGTGTATCGGCATGAAGAATTTCGGCTGCATGAGGTTGATCATGAGTTTCAGGTCTTCCTGTTGGGCATGGCCTCCTGCGTGAATGTCCATCATTTGGTAGTGGTATACTTCTGCACCCTCGCGGTAGATGGTGTCCTTGAGATATTGTACGCTCCGCTCGTTGCCTGGAACGACCGATGAGGAAAAAATAACCGTATCGCCCTCATGGAGGCGTATATGCCGGTGTTCCCGTGTTGCAACTCGCATGAGGACAGCGCTACCCTCGCCCTGCGCACCAGTACAGAGGAAGAGGATCTCGTTATCGGGATAACTGTTTACATCTTTTACATCAATCATGAGCCCCTTGGGGATTTTGAGATATCCGAGTTCTTGGGAGATCGCAACGGTTGATTTCATCGAGAAGCCGTCAATCGCAACTTTTCTGCCGTGTTTTTCGGCAAGATGGATGAGTTGCTGAATGCGCGAGATGAGTGAAGCGAATGTTGCCACAATGATTCGTCCTTTTGATTTCTCAAAGATTTCTTCAAGATTTTGCTCGATGTCTTTTTCGGAGATTGAGTGTCCCGGGCGTTCTGCGCCCGTCGAATCGGACATAAGCAATAGAACGCCTTCTTGTGCGAGCCGTTCCATTTTTGCGTAATCTGCCGGGACGTCCCCCACAGGATTATTGTCAAACTTGAAATCTGCCGTATGACACACGATACCCGCAGGCGTGTGAATTGCGACTCCCACCGTATCGAAGATGTTGTGGTTGACGTGGAAAAACTCTACGTCGAAGATTCCTAATTTTAACCGAGAATCCGCTCGTATTTCTTCTGTATTGAGGCGCGGAAGATGTTTGAAGTCTTGCTGGCGCTTGAGAATGAGCGCACGCGTCAATGGCATCGCGTAAATTGTTGGAGCGCCGAGTTCCCCGGAAAGATAAGGGATCGCGCCGATATGGTCATAGTGGCCGTGCGTGATGATGACTCCTCTGATGTTTTTTCTTTTTGATTTGAGATAGGTGACGTTAGGTATAATAAAGTCAATTCCCGGTGTATTCTCCTCGGGGAATTGCAGTCCCATATCGATAATGATGATGTCATCATTGTATTCAAAAAACATCATGTTACGTCCGACCTCCTCGACGCCGCCCAAGGGAACGACGCGAAGGATTCCTTTTGTTATTGGGGCGTGCATTTTGTGTTCAACACGTATTGCGTGTGAACCTTGTTGCCGCCCATGCCCGCCCAAGCGGGTTGGTCCTCCAGCCCCGCCTCGTCCGGCAGGGCGCGAGAACCGTCTATGAGTTGTTGTAATCATAGGTGCCGAGGGAGGGATTTGAACCCTCACTCCCTTGCGGGAACTAGCTCCTGAAGCTAGCGTGTCTGCCAATTTCACCACCTCGGCGGTGTCCAATTATTAAATTCGCGCGCCCATTAAGGTGGACGAATTTGTTTGTATAAAATTTATCGTGCCGCAACGAAGCCGTTTCGGCGATTGGTTATTGTAGTAATGGCTATAGTTTTTTACGATGGTAAAGGTATATTACACTGTTGTATTTTTTTTGTCAAGCCGCCCTATCTCACGAAAATATTCCATACGCTTTTTGTATTGGTAGACCATGATTCGATGTTGCTGAATCGTTCTTGTGGAAAAGAGATAACTGAAAAGTCGATTCCCATAAGTTTTTCGGGCACTACATAGACATAGCTTGGACTGTATAGGAAAACCGCTGGTTTGTCTCTCGTAATCTCTTGTTGAAAAAACTTGTAAAGTTCTTCACGTTTTTCGACACTTGTTGTCGTTTGTGCGTTTTCGAGATAACCGTCTACCTTTGTATTTGCATATAACGCAATATTTGAACCCGGATGTTTGATCTGGCGCGCGTGCCAGAATCCATATGGATTATTGTCATATCCCATATTCTGTCCGAAAAGTAGCATGTCGTAGTCGCGTGGGCGGATGACTGATTGTTCAAAATCTCCCGGTTCGTATCTCGCGATTTTTATATCAACACCGGCGGAGCGCCACATTTCTGCCAGCAATTCAGCGACGCGAGTCAGCTCGGGGGTTTGCAGTGTTGCTAAAGTGAACTCAACTTTTGTGCGTTCTTTTTTTGATACTTTTTCAAAGAGACCATCATTGTCTGGGTCTTCGTATCCGGCCCCCTCCAGTAAGGCGCGTGCGGCGCTGGGATCATATGAAAGTTCCTCAAGGGTAGATGCGTGCGCAAATGTGCCAGGAGGAATCGGAAGAGATGTTGGTGTTGCGTACCCGTGTTCCACTTCTTGGACAATACGGTCACGATTTGTTGCAAGGGAAAGTGCTTTTCGGAGTTCGATGTCGTGGAGAAGGGGCGCTTTATCTTGGTTGAAAAAAACTCCCACAACACGCGGCAAGCGAATTCTAATGAGCTTGCTCCCTTTTGGAATTTCATCGGGCTCGACGCCCGCAGCTTCAACGGCGCCGTTTGTAAGCGCTCGCGCAAGATCTTCCTCGGTTTGATAAAAGCGGAATATAACCTTATTGAGATATGCCGATTGCGGTCGGTAGCGATTGAATCGTTCGAGCGTATAGGATGTTATAATACCCGTTGAATCGTTTTTGCTTACCGAATCTACCTTGAAGGGACCCGACCCGATTGGCTGTGTATTCAGAAGAGCAAGAGAAAATGCTTCGGGCGAGATATCTTTCCATTTGTGTTTTGGCATGATGCCAAGTATCGTATTGCCGAGGAAAGGCGCGTAGGGGCGGTTAAGGGTAAATTTAATCTCACGATCACTCAAAATCTCTACATTCACTCCCTCCCAATTTGCAAGTTTCGAGCTTCGGATAGCAGGATTTTTTGCGAGCTCGATTGTGAATGCTACGTCTTCTGTAGTAAGTTTTTCGCCATCGTGCCAATACAGGTCATCTCTTAAGGTAAATATATATTCAAGTCCGTCATCTGAAACTTTGTAACGCTCCGCAAGTTGTGGGACGAAATTTCCGTCCTTATCAGGCCGCATAAGCCCCGCGTAGATGATTCGCGTCAAGTCACGGTCCGCATCCGATATTGCAAGGAGCGGATTGATAAAGCGGGGAGTTCCCACTATACCTTCTGTGAGTGTTCCGCCAGAAGCCGGAAGCCGTGTAGAGTAGATAGTGTCGATCCGGATAAAAATAAGAGTGCCCGAAACCCACGCCCCGAGAAAAAAAACAAGAAATAAAATTTTCTCTCGGCGAGAGAGATTGTTAAACATTTCATGCCATTCTTGCCGTGTTGGCAATACGTGCGCCATTATCTCAATAGGAGTGCGGCCATTGCTGATGCGAAGTAAAGGACACCAACGATAATCGTGACGGTGAAAAAAGTTTTTTCAATGCCGCGCCGAGATGTGTAGCTTGCCGAGTCGCCTCCAAATGAGCCGCCTAAACTTGCGCCGCGCTGTTGCATGAGGATTGCTCCGATCAACACGATAGAAAGGCCGATTTGAATAAAGGGAAGTAAATTCTGCATTGTTTTAGTATAAGCATGAATGCTTGTGGAGGCAAGACGCAAGCTGGTGGGGGTTATTGATTAGAGCAACAACGTTTTCTTTCGTCGCGCACGGTGAAAAGAAACTGCGAATCGGTGGGCTTCATTACGGAGTGCTGTGATGAGATGGAGGACTGGCGGTGGAAGTTCTCTAAGTTTGAGTGGATCTTTTTTGCCGACGAGATAGAGTTCTTCTTCGCGTTTTGCGATTGCGGCCAAGCTCACTCCGCGCTGAACGCGAGACGTCTTTAAAACACGCAGCGCGGCATTGAGTTGTGCTTTTCCGCCATCCACAAGAATCAAATCTGGCGCTTGCCACTCTTGGTGTGTCAATCGGCGCGCGAGTACTTCGGTGAGCATTGCTGGATCGTTGATGCCTTTGACTTTGCGGATGATAAATTTCCGGTATTCATTTTTTGCGGGTATGCCGTTTTCAAAAACTGCCATTGAAGCAACTGATGTATCTCCCTGATGGTGCGAAATATCATAGCATTCAATTCTCTGTGGTGGGCGCGCAAGGCGTAAAAGATTTTGTAAAACCACTAATCCTTTTTCGCGCTCGGCTTGGATATCTTGCTGGAGATATTTGTGATGCTCGAAGATCCGCTTTAAAGATGCGATTTGGTCGCGCACTATTTTAGCTTGTTCGTAGCGCCGTGCACGCGCCGCGCGTTCCATCGCGCGCGCAAGTGAATGTTCCAGCGCGCGCGATTTGCCGGTGAGCACTTTTTTGATTGCTGTGATGTTTGCGCGGTAGCGCGCGCGGCCCGCCCGAACGACCGTATGGTCGGGCAGGTCGCACGCACGCGCCGCGACATCAACGCAACAAAAGCCGAGGCATTTGCCAAGCTCCGCGTTCACGCACTGGCGTTTGTGTCGCGTGCGCGCGGAACACGTACAATAGGGGAAAGTACGGCGCAAAAGACGCAGAACTTGTTTGAGTGCGTTGCCGTCGGTGAATGTGCCGATATATTTGGACGTCGGACGTCCAAGAGGACGTCCGACGTCCTTATTTGGTTGGTGTGTAAGATATATGCGCGGAAATTCGTCGCCAGTGAATGCAACGAAAAAATAATTTTTATCATCGCGCATGAGAATATTGTGATGCGGCTTTAGCTTTTTTATGAGTTCCGACTCGCGTATGAGTGCCTCGATATCGGATGAGAGCTCTTCCCAAGTGATAGATGATGCTTCGCGCAGCATATCTTCTTTCCAGCCCGGCTGTGCATACGAGCGCAAACGTGCGCGCAGATTTGCCGCTTTGCCTACGTAGATAACACGCTTGTGTCTGTCTTTAAAGTAGTACACGCCTGGTGTCTGCGGGGCATTCGTAATTTTTTTCTTGATGTCCATACGGTTGAGACATTTTAACTTAGTTTGACTTCTTTTGCCATTCGTGATATTTATATATCTGAAAATATTCTTCGTTGCCTTTGACGAAAGGAGTAATGCCGTGGGTTACAAGCGGTGGTGCCTTGCGCAGAACTCGGCGGGTAGTATCACGCTCACCAATGACGTGGGCGAGCTTCAGCGGTGCGAGGACAGCTCGTGGTGCTCTGTGCACACTTTCTCGGAAGATTCCTCGCGCTTCGTTAGCGCGCTCTTCAGCTTCGCGGATGCCGTAGGTGCTGACGGTCTAAGCGCCGATTTCTACCAGGTTGTGCATGAGGCGTTCGAAGCGGGACGGGCATGGAGGAGGCCAGATCTGCCTCTTAGTAACGACACGTGAAGCGGGGGAAAGCCCTCGCTTTTTTGTTTATATCTTGCTCTTGAATTTTCGGAAAAATTGCGATATGATGTTTCTTCACATATGAAAAAAAGCGATTCGCACATCAAAATTCGCGGAGCGCGAGTTCACAATCTTAAGAACATTAATATTGATATTCCCAAAAATTCTCTCGTGGTAATTACCGGTCTTTCTGGGTCGGGGAAATCGTCTCTTGCGTTCGATACGATCTATGCGGAAGCCGAACGGCGGTTTGTGGAGTCGCTTTCGAGTTACGCGCGTCAGTTTCTTGGCGTGAAGGAAAAACCGGATGTTGAATCGATCGAAGGGCTTTCTCCTGCGATTGCAATTGATCAAAAAAGTATTTCGAAGAATCCTCGGAGCACCGTAGGTACGATCACCGAGATATATGATTATGTGCGGCTTCTGTATGCACGCGTTGGCGTGCCGCATTGCCCCGCGTGTTCAAAACTGGTAAAACGCCAAACCGTTGATGAAATTGTAAAGAGAGTTTCTGCACTTGCGCCCGGGACGCACGTGCTTCTCCTTGCTCCGATTATTCGAAGCAAAAAAGGCGAACACAAATCAGTGCTTGCCGAAATAGAGCGTGGCGGTTTTTTGCGCGTGCGTCTTGACGGAGAGATAATGCGCATCGAAGAAGCGCGCGATGCATTTCTGGATCCAAAAAAGAAACATAATGTAGAGGCCGTCGTTGACCGGCTTGTTATTGATACTGATCTTGATAAAGCGCGCCTTCGGGATTCCACGGAAACCGCAATCAAGGTTGGTAGTGGTTTTCTCATTGTCAACGATACGTTCCAGGACATTTTGTTTTCTGAACATCTCGCGTGCGCGTCATGCGGAATTTCTCTCAATGACCTCGAACCGCGATCTTTTTCTTTCAATAGCCCTTATGGCGCATGCCCTGCGTGCACGGGACTTGGTACGACATTGGAAGTTGATTCAAAGCTTGTGATTCCGAATCCAAGGCTCTCGCTTCTTGAGGGGGCGCTTCAGCCGTGGGCGCGCGCCTCGCATAAAGTGGGACGGCAATCGTGGTATTGGTGGATGTTGGAGGATCTTGCATCCCGCCACTCATTTCCGCTTGATAAACCAGTTGGACAGCTTCCTAAAAAAATTATCGATTTTTTGCTCTATGGCGACGGCGAACGGTTTGAAGGTGTGGTGCCGAACCTCAAGCGTCGGTGGAGAGAAACCGATTCGGAATGGACTCGTGGTGAGATTGAGAAATATATGATAGTAAAAACTTGCGCAGCGTGCGGGGGAAAACGGCTCAAACTGGAGTCGCTCGCGGTGACTGTCGGCGGAAAAAGCATTGCGGAGATATCAGACGCTTCAATTCGCGATGAACTTTTCTTCTTTCAGAATTTTTTGAAAAGCGCACCCAAGGAAATCCACTTGGTTTTGAAAGAGATCATGCGGCGCCTCGAGTTTCTTATAAATGTTGGGCTTGAATATATGATGCTTTCCCGTACTTCGACAACTCTCGCGGGTGGGGAAGCGCAGCGCGTACGGCTTGCAACACAGATCGGTTCGCATCTCACTGGTATTATTTATGTTCTTGATGAACCGTCCATTGGGCTTCACGCGCGCGACCACGCAATGTTGCTGAAAACTATCCGGCATCTCCGTGATCTTGGAAATACTGTTTTGATTGTCGAGCATGACCGCGAAACCATGGAAGCGGCGGACTGGATTGTGGATTTAGGAAAAGGGGCGGGAAAGCATGGCGGCAAGGTAATATTCGAGGGGCTCTATACAAAACTTCTTAAAACAAACACGCTCACGGGAGAGTATCTGTCGGGAAAACGAAATGTTGTCATTGATAATCGGGAACGGAAAAAATTATCCCCAAAAGAGTTCCTTGTGCTCTCGGGCGCGAGAGAACATAACTTAAAAAATATAACACTTACCGTTCCGCTCGGGAGATTTATATGTGTTTCGGGCGTTTCGGGTTCCGGCAAGTCCACGCTTATTAATGACACGCTTGTGCAGATTCTTCTCGCACATTTTTACAATGCGCGCACAACGCCCGGTTCCTACTCATCTATTAAGGGTCTGGAAAAAATAGACAAAGTTGTGGATGTTGACCAATCGCCCATTGGACGCACGCCTCGGTCAAATCCGGCTACCTATACTGGTATGTTTGGACCGATTCGGGAACTTTTTGCGCGTACGCGCGAAGCGCGCGCGCGCGGCTACGGGCCGGGCCGTTTTAGTTTTAATGTCAAAGGAGGCAGATGCGAAGAGTGTGAAGGACAGGGCGTTAAAAAAATCGAAATGTATTTTTTGCCGGATCTTTATCAGGAGTGCGAGGAGTGCGGCGGAAAACGTTATAACAAAGAGGCGTTGGAGATTGAGTATCAGAATAAAAATATCTCCGAGATTCTCGATATGCCTGCGGAGGAAGCGCTCACGTTCTTTAAGGATATTCCGGTTATATCTGAAAGAGCGGAGACGCTTGTGAAAGTTGGGCTTGGATATATGAAACTTGGGCAACCCGCAACGACGCTTTCGGGAGGTGAAGCGCAGCGCGTGAAGCTTGCAACCGAACTTGCGCGGAGGTCAACCGGCAGGACATTTTATATTTTAGATGAACCGACTACGGGACTCCATTTTGATGACATTCAAAAA
>MHOB01000050.1:0-597 GCA_001821795.1 Candidatus Ryanbacteria bacterium RIFCSPLOWO2_12_FULL_47_9c | reverse complement strand
CGATATTCAGAAATTGCTGCTTGTGCTTTCTGCGCTTGTCGAGCGTGGCAACACAGTCCTTGTTATTGAACATAACCTTGAAGTACTTAAGAATGCTGATTGGATTATTGACCTTGGTCCTGAAGGCGGCGCGGACGGGGGCGAAATCATCGCGGAGGGCACACCCGAGGATATTGCCAAAAACCCAAAATCGTATACCGGCCAGTGGCTGAAAAGAAATCTTAAATAAAACGCCACCGCATTATTGTTCTTCGGGTGGCGTTGGACTCTTCGCGCGGGTTTTTGGCGGTTTGCGTTCGCCCCGCGCGTGGCGAAAAACAGCTGTCTCGAAATCCCTTCCCGGTTTCTTCGGCTCCTGTTGGATCTCGATGATTTTCCCTCCCCGGCGTTCTTCAGGTGGCATAGTGGCGAATCCTTTCCGGTTGTTCAGCGCGCTTGATGATTTCCCCAATGATGCGAATGAGCGCTTCAAGCGCCTCGGGATCGTTGAGAAGGTTAACGTGCGTGGGTTTCTTGAGAAGCTCGAAACGTACACCGGGGATGCGGCATGCCCCTGGAGGCACAAATCCGTCATTGGCGCTTGCAAGAACGGTGAGG
>MHOB01000049.1:8612-13141 GCA_001821795.1 Candidatus Ryanbacteria bacterium RIFCSPLOWO2_12_FULL_47_9c | reverse complement strand
CGACGCACTCATCCGCGGTTTTCGCGAAGAGTGTGGCGACGAACAATTCATGCCTGTTGATATCTTAGGAGCGCCGACGGATTGGTCAACAGGCAGGGGAGACCACGAACACCTCTACACCCCGCTCTGCTTCCTACAGAATCTCGCCGCCCCACAGCCATGGGCAGGTCCGTGTCACGTTGTGACCGTTCCCCATTGGTGGGAGCCAGACTACTCGAAGTCTGACGGCGAAGCTGGCGATCACTGTTGGTGGTCAGCCGAGCACCTCAAGCATGAGCTTGACCATCGGCGGGAGACATTCCACTGCTTCCACTACCCCGCCTTCTGGGTCCTCTCCGACGGCATTCTGCAAAAGACCTTTCCATTCCCATTCAGAGCTTAGCGCATCGGCACTGGGCTCGTTTTATTTTTGATCTACTTTCGAAAGAATATAATCAGCGGCGATCTTGGAAGAATTGCCGAAGTTAAATACATAGCGCGCACGCAGATCACGGAGCTTTTGGCGATAGTTATCTTTTTGTTCAAAAAGTTGCTTGATAACACCGCCTATATTTTTAATATCTTTTGGATCAATTGACGGCCCTAAAAGCGGCCGCAATGTAAGCTCAACCGGCTCAAGACCCAGTTCTTCATAATTTGGGTTAATTACTTTAAGTGGCGTATCAATAAAGAGCACGGGGCGCTCCGTACCAAACGCATACTCAACCGCCACGCCAGACATATCACAGATTAAAAGATCAGCTTCAAGTAGCGAATCTACCGAAGCAATATTTTCTTCGAGTATAAAATTCTGGTTGCCGGAAAATTCATCACGAAACGACTTTAAAAGTTCGGGCGATTTTCGCGTGGTCTCCGGATGCGGGCGCACTATGACTTTGTATTCTTCACCGAGCAATGTGCGCACAAGCTCAATGCCGCAAAGTTCGAGCACATTGTCTTTCCCCCACGATGGCGCAATAAGAATAGTTTTTTGCCCGCCTTGACTCGGCGAGGCAGGCCCGCGCTGCGTATTTTTATACTCCTGAAACTTTCTACATACCTCCTCAAGCCGCCAATATCCTTGCTCAACGAACACTTTTGGTTTCAGTTTTGCAAATTCTTCGCGCCTACGAATTTCTTCCACATGATGCGGTCCCGCGCAAAAAATAGCGTCGTACGCATCAAGCGCATTTGGGCGATATGTCCGAAACGTACTGACAAGCGTATGCATGACATAGATATAGTGAACAGGATTCAACGACCGCCGCAACCGCAAGTGATCAAGATCGGGAACAGTCATGGCACACACATCAGAGTTTATATAAATAAAAAGATATGGCAGCAGTGTCTTAAGATAAAACGTTCTCACGTGCGGGTCATCCTTTGCAAGTACCGGATCGCCCGCATCCGATGTTATATACGATATTGTTCTGCCGCGCGCTTGAGTAAGTTCGCGGATAATCCCTTCAAAATAGGGCAGGTCCCCCTTGTGTTCTGCATAAAAGAGAATCGCCTTCTCGGATCGCGGCGTTTTTGAAAAGAAACGCCAGGCGTTACTGATTTCTCGCAGAAGTGCCATTGTTTCTGTCCGATTTGCGGCCAAAAAGCTTCCGGAAAAGAGATTTTATATTCGCCCAAAACACCCGCACCGTATAAGAGACGCCGACCAGCGCCCCCACAATCATATGGATGATAAGACTGCCGGTGCCGGGATCAAGATACGCAAATACGGGAAGCGGCAGAAGAGCAAAAAATATACCAAAGAGAATCATAATAACGAGTATACGGTCCCCCACGATATTTTCAAGTTATTTTTTTACGGTATAGCCAATGGCCGATCCATACGCAATCCCAAGCGGAAGCCCCGTACCCGCGCCGATAAATCCGGGTGCGTCCGTTTTAAGATGCTCCTGCCACCACGCTTGGTTAAAAAAATGCGACACAAACGCGAGGTCCTGCGCTTCGTGCGAAAATAAGAAACAACCGCCCTCGAGCCCCACCCAAAGATATTTACAACACGTCTTGAGTGAATCATTGAGATCGACATCCAAGAAAACAAAAACGAGTTTTTTATCTTTGAGTCCCGCCAAAGTATTTTCATAATATCCTCTGATAAATTCACAGCACTGAATATCGCCATGACGACGAATGTTTTGTTTTACCTCCTCAAACGCCCCCGCGTAGTCTCCTTTCCGGTACTCTTTGTGTTTTCCTTTCACTTCTTGCAGGTGATAACGGTCTTCTTCAACGGGTTCGGGCAGGCCCTCAAAAGAGTCAGCGACATAAAGCGTACGCCCGGTAAGTACACAGGCGCGCGAAAGATTCGCGGTGCTTGCGCCTTTATAGGCGCCGCACTCGATGACGCCGCCCTCGACGCTGCGCGGGATCAAAAGAATCCGCTCTGCCATCGCGAGATGTTCAAGCCAGTCGCTCGCGGACGGAATACTCCGAATTGTTTTTCTGAACGACCGAACAAGAGAAATTTTTTTCCAAAATCCGACGTCATATTCCTTCCCCACCGCAGGACGAAAAAAAGAGCTGACAAAAATAGGAAGCGCAAAAAAATAAAGGACATGCCGATATATTTTAAATAAGCGTTTCATTGATAGTATCGTCAAATATGTTATTCTGATGAGCAATGAAATCATCCTCCTCTGATCTGATTTTTTATATTACCATGGGCAGCCGCTTTTCTCAAGAATTATGAAAAAACATAAAAGTGAAATTATTATTTTTTTGCTGGCAATTGGACTCCGGATCATTGCTTTTTTTGCCATTCTCGCCCTCTCACAATTTCTTGATTTTTCCTTTCCTATTATTGGATCAGATTCAAAACATTACCTTCAAGGCGCAGAGGGAATTCGTACGCATCTTCGCTATATCTACCCGACAGGAATCCCCATCAATTATTTTCTTCCCGGGTATCCTCTCTTTCTCGCCGCTCTTATGAGCGTCAGCACAAACCTTTATCTTGTGAGTTTCGTTCAAATTATTCTTGCCGGATTTTCTGCGGTACTGCTTTGGCATATCGGGAAAACGTGGTCCGAGAAAATCGGCTGGATTGCGGCACTTCTTTTTATTTTTGATCCTGCCGGGCTTTTTTATTCAAATGTCATTCTTTCGGAGACGCTTTTTATTTTTCTCTTGCTCCTTTTTCTCTGGGTGCTTATCAAAAGAATCGACGGCCCGACACCTCAAGTTATTCTTCTGGGCATCACTTTTGGTCTTATGGTGATGGTGCGTCCCGTTGCCATCGCGCTGATACCGGGGGTTCTGTTATACTTTTTTCTTAAAAAACGCTGGACCATGCGCGCCGTTTACGGAAGTCTCATGTTTCTTATAGTGACCGGTATAATCGTCGGCCCGTGGATAGTGCGCAATAAAATTATTTTCAACAGCTACGAAATTTCGCAAACTTTGAGTTCGCAACTTTTTTATGGACACGCCCCAGCGTTCTATGCGTACCAAAACAATGTCAGCGAACAAGAAGCAAAACAATATCTCAACAAAGAACTGAACGCCATAAGCCCGTACGGGACCGAGCCTTCCGATCGCAACGGACCTTACGCGAGAAAAGTTGCGCTTGGTTATTTACAAAAGTACCCGTTTCAATTTGCGATTTTCCATGCCGCAAAAACCGCGCCGCTTTTTTTAAGTGACGGGCTTCGCGATCTTGCTCAACGCCTTAATATTGTCCAAGGACCACTTCCTAATATTTCGGGATATATGGTCCGCCTTGACCTCAAGGACCTTCTCTCGGTACTTCAAAAAAATAAGCTTGTTTTTGCTCTTTTTCTTATCGGTTTTGTTACTTGGTTTATCATTATTTGTTTATCGCTCAAGGGCGCGGTTGCAGGCCGGAAAGACGCGCTTGTTCTCACGCTTGTTGTTTTTATTGCATTCACGGCGCTTCTTACGGGAGGCGCAGTATCCCACCCGCGCTATAGGCATAGCATAAGTCCCTTTTTGTTTCTTCTTACTTCTTACGGCATCTCTCATGCCCTTGACTTTGCAAGAAATAAATTGTAATATTTCTGCGAAACATCTTCTTTCCAGCAACCTGAAAGTCAGAGGAGGGCTAAGTGGAAAACAAGATTACCGACAAGGAGCTCGCGAGTTTTGTTCGTGTTGGCCAGAAAATCGCTGACATGAACGGATACATCCCCCCCGAGGCATGGAAGGGCGTGTACATGCCCACGGTTCCGACCGTGCCCATCGAGCCCGCCGTGTGTCGGCCCATCCACGGCATTCCGCATGTCCTGCTCGAAGACAGACACGACGACTTCTACAATGGGTACTGCTTCGCTGGCTCGTACCAGCGATGGCCGGAAAACCCCGATGACACCATCAAGAGGGTATTCGAAACCCAGATAGGGGGACTCACACTCGAGCAAGCGACCTTTCTCCGCCGGTTCACCCTACGGCCCGGGGACGAGTGCAGTATGAAGCCGGGAACGACATGGGACGTCCCCAACCTTCAAGTGTCCTCGCTCTACTTCTGTCTGGCGAAAGGGACTCCGAGACGTGGGAAGTTCTATCCCATGCACGAT
>MHOB01000049.1:0-8571 GCA_001821795.1 Candidatus Ryanbacteria bacterium RIFCSPLOWO2_12_FULL_47_9c | reverse complement strand
ATGCACGATCTCCCCGATTACACTCTCAACCACCATCGCTTGTTCGCGGATCACCTCCGCGCGTACCTTCTCCGCCGAGAGTGGATGGTACTACATGATGGAATCCGGCTTGACGGCGTGGCGCGTGCGAGCCAGGGACGGTGGTTCTGCACAAGCGACACCTTCATCCCATCCAACTCGTGGGAGGTATCAACAATATACGGGGAGACATACGGGGAAGAGTTCCGGACCCTCGATGCAGCACTCGAGTTCACTCGCAAGCAACACACCCACTGGATCATCTTCGACGACAACGGACAGTTCGTCACCAGCAATGCGGACTGACTCCCTGCGGCGGGACCACAACGGTTCCGCCCGTTTTTTATTAAGGCAAATAAAAAATTGTCAAAAGCATATTTTTTGATATACTAAAAAAGTTCATGAAAATCTCCATCGTTATACCTGCATATAATGAGAAAAAGACCATCCGCGAAGTAGTAGAGCGCACCCAAAAGGCTGACACGCTCGGACTCGAAAAGGAAATTATTTTAGTAGATGATTTTTCCAAGGACGGCACGCGAGAAATCATCAAAGAGCTCGGCGCAACTCCCGGAAAAAAAATTGTGCTCCATGAAAAAAACCAGGGCGTTGGCGCCGCATGGCGCGACGGGATAGCCGCATCAAACGGCGACATCATTATTCGCCAAGATGCAGATACCGAATATCAACCGGAAGATTTTCCGCTTTTGTTAAAACCGATTTTGGATGGCAGAGCAGACATAGTATACGGTTCGCGCATTTTGGGATTCAAAAAAAGCAAATATCGTTACCAAACGTATCTCTGGGGCGGGCTCATGGTCAACTGGCTTATTAACCGCATAGTCGGGACGCGCCTTTCAGATATACTCACCGCATCAAAAACATTCCGCAAAAACATTTTTGACCGCATCTCACTTGAGTCAGTACATTTTGAGATCGAATCCGAGCTTACCGCCAAAGCAAAACGAGCCGGTCTTCGCATTGTCGAAATACCTATCACTTACCGCGCGCGAAGCTTTGAAGAAGGAAAAAAAATACGCTGGCACCACGCATTTCGTCTTTTGAAAGCGGCGGTAAAATATCGTTTTGCTCCCATAAAAAAATAATATGCAATCAGTCATTGTCACAGGAGGAACTGGAGGTATTGGCTCATCAATTGTGCAAGAGTTGTGCGCGAAGGGATTTCTCGTATATGTAATCGGGCACTCCCATGAACCAAAAGAAATGCATAACATGGTCCGTTTCCACCGGTGCGATGTGGGTAAGTTAAAAGACGTAGAGCAATTTTTTAAGAACATCGGGCACGAAGCCGCCGAAGAAATTATTGCGCTCGTCAACAACGCCGGCATATATGGAGATGACCGCGGAGAAGAATTGCTTCGTACCAACATCCTCGGCCCCTATTACATGACAAATTCATTTGCCGCTTATCGCCGGGCGCATTCATTTTCTGGAAGAGGCGCGGTGATCAATATGGGAAGCGCCGCAGCACTTCATGGAGTTACCAGATCACCGCTTTATGCCGCGTCAAAATCGGCACTCCATCGGCTTGGAACGGCGCAAGCGCTCGTTTACGCTCAAGAAGGGCTTCTTTCTATCAATACGCTCGTCCCCGGCCCCGTGGCAACCAACATGCTTTTAGAACGAAAAGATTCTCTCGAAGCGGCAATCCAACACACCCCCTCTCATACGCTTACGACCCCCCGGGAGATCGCAGAAATGATTTCGGTGCTCATTGAGAAACGAAATCACAATATCGTTGGCTCAATAATAACGATTGACGGCGGGCGCTCAATCAGTTGAAAAAAAATAATTTTCCAGTAAAATCTGCGTATGAAGCGTATTGCATATGCGGCTACGATATACGGAACACCGGAGATACGCGCCGTCAATCGCGTCCTTGCCGATCCAATGAAACTTGTCGCTGGCCCTTTGGTCCAGCGATTTGAAAAGAATATCGCGCGCCTTTTTGGGAAAAAATACGGAGTTATGACAAATTCTGGTTCTTCGGCAAACCTTATTGCAATCGATGTGCTCGATTTGCCAAAAGGATCCGAAGTCATTACACCCGCCCTTACCTTTTCAACTACCCTTGCCCCCATAATCCAAAAGAACCTTATGCCGGTATTCGCTGATTCAGAGAATGGCACCTACACTATAAATATTGACCATGTCGAGAAACTTCTTTCGCCTCGAACCAAAGCTCTCTTTATCCCTTCGCTCATGGGAGGTATCCCCGATCTTGAGCGTCTGCGCGACATTGCTCATAAACACAAACTTCGCTTTATTGAAGACTCTTGTGACACGCTGGGCGCGCGCTTTGCCGGTAAACCGACTGGCGCATATTCTGACATTTCAACAACGAGTTTCTACGCGTCACACATCATTACCGCCGCTGCTGGCGGCGGCATGGCTTGTTTCCACGACAATGATCTTTCGCGCCGCGCATTGTTAAAGAGCAACTGGGGAAGAGAGTCTACCCTTTTTGGTCCACACGAGAAATCGGAAAACCTGCGAAAGCGATGGGCGGGCAAAATTGAGAGGAATCACTACGACGCAAAATTTATTTTCAGTGAAATAGGTTATAACTTCCAGCCCTCGGAAATACACGCGGCATTCGGTCTTGAGCAACTTAAGCGTTTTACTGACTTTTTCAAAAAACGCCAGAAAAATTTTTCATCTCTCCTAAACTTTTTCCAAAAATACGAAGACCTTTTTATCCTTCCCAAGCAGCACCCCCGAGCGGAAGCTGCATGGCTTGCTTTTCCCCTCACTATCCGCACCACGGCTGGTTTCTCACGCAAAGAACTTACGTATTATCTCGAGCGGCATAATATTCAAACGCGCCCAATATTTACCGGCAACGCCCTGCGGCAGCCAGCATTTCATGACATTCGCGCGCGTCGCATGCGTAAAGGATATCCTGTTGCTGATTCAATCATGCGAAATGGTTTTCTTATTGGCTGTCACCACGGACTTACAGAAAAAGATGTTGATTATATCAAGGAAATTTTCGAAAATTATCTGAAAACACATGATTACAAAAAACCGTCCTTATAATATTCTCGTTACCGGCGGGAGCGGGTTCATTGGTTCAAACTTTGTCCGGCATGTTATTCAAACGCAACCACAGTATCAAGTGGTAAACTTGGATCTCCTTACCTACGCTGGAAACCCACAAAACCTTCGTGATATTGAACGGTCACCACGGTATAAATTTGTCCATGGTGATATTTGCAACCGCCCCGCCCTTGACCGACTGTTTAAAAACAACGGCTTTTCAACTGTTGTTCACTTCGCCGCAGAAACCCACGTTGACCGGTCTATCATTAACGTCAGCGACTTCATACGCACAAATGTTGAAGGAACGCGAACCATCATTGAAGCAGTTCGTGATTTTCGTACTCCGCGCTTTATACACATCTCGACCGATGAGATCTATGGCGATGTAGCGCGCGGGCGCTCGACGGAACGCTCACCTATCCGGCCCTCCAATCCCTATTCGGCCTCGAAAGCCGCCGCGGATGTGCTTGTACAATCTTTTATCCGTACACATAAGATACCGGCAATTATTGTGCGCGGCTCAAACAATTACGGTCCGTTTCAATACCCAGAAAAATTAATACCGCTTGCGATCACGAACCTTCTCGCGAGCCGAAAAATTCCCGTACACGGAGCGGGCACGCACGTGCGAAGTTGGCTGCACGTTCAAGACTTCTGCAATGCCATTGAACTTATCATGCAACGCGCCCCCCTGTTTGCCACATACAATGTTTCTGGAGAAGAGAAAACAAATCTCCAGATCCTCACCATGATTGCAGAACATCTTGGTAAAAACATCAACGAATACAAACAGCACATCAACGACCGCCCGGGAGCGGACATACGATACGCGATCGCCTCTCAAAAACTTAAAAAAGAGCTCAACTGGCGCCCCCGCTACACGCTCAAATCAAGTATGAGAAACGTCATCAACTGGTACCAAACAAACAAAGAGTGGTGGCAAGCAATCAAACGCCAAAAAGAGTTTTTGGGCCATTACCAAAAACAGTCGCGTGGCCAGTGGTTTTAGAAATTCAATATTTTTAAGAACCGCAAAAACGGACTTTTGTAAGTATAGGTATACTCACTTATCATGCGCCCGCCAAAACCAAGCTTGAAGGCGGTAATGCCGGCTTTTTCTTCGTCCGATAGGTTGACACCGCCCAAATCAAACCAAAGATAATCCCTTTCTTTACCATAATTGCATATTTCAAAAACAAGGCGCCGCAAGACAAAACTTTTCCACTTCCGGTGTAGAGGGTTCTCCGACAAAGATGATACGATAGCGTGCGCCCGCATATAAGGATACGCGTCGTAACAAAGAATTGCCGCCATGAGCTCGCTGCCCAAGTAAGCCCCGAAAAAAACACTCTGGTAAAAATATTCCGCAGGTCGGACAATACGATTTCCCTCCGACTCAAAAGCGCGATAGAGTCGGTAAACAGCATCGCGGTTTGCATCAGGAATTTGAAACGAAAGGTCAGAAACTTTTTCTGTCCTCCGAATCTCATTGCGCGTTGTATCGTTAAACCTCTTAAAATAATCGTCACCGAGTTTGATCACCGTTGTCTTCTTTGATTTTATGCGCACTTCGGAACCTGCCGGAAAATTGTTATAGGACAGGCCAGTTATATACGAATGGCCCCTTGCTTGAAGTGCGCGTTTCAAGGCCTCGTTATCAAGAATGATACGGATTGTTTTGAAGAAAAATTTTTTTTGCTCAAAAATCATGGCAGAATAATTTTCCACAAAAAAATGCTCATCGTATCGTCCGGATCTGGCCGGACTTTATGGAACCGCGGGTGCGCCGTAGTTATTTGGTACCCCGCGCGCGCGGCTGCCCGCTCAAGTTCGGGCGAACTTCTCCCTTTTGGATACGAGAACGACTGGACGGGTGCGCCCATGTGCGACTCGATTTCTTCGCGGGAGCGTTTCATATCGGCCTCCGCTTCCCCGACATCAATCTTGTTTAATTTGACATGGCGCGCGCCATGCGAGCCGATTTCAAAAACATCAATCATCCCGCGTACTTCATCCCACGTGAGATAGACTTCTTGCGCTTTTTTCTGGTTGATAAAATCGGTTGTAATAAAAAGCGTCGCCGGGATACGCTCATTTTTAAAATACGGGTACACAACCTCGCGGACCGACCGAAAACCGTCATCAAAATAAATATACGCATTTTTTCCGCCCGAAACGGGCGCATCACGAAATTGACGAAAAACATATCCGCGATTTCTAAGATATGAAATATGCTCTTTCAGCGCCTCAAACGATATAGTGACGTGAGCGAAACTCCCCTCCACTTTTCCAATAGCGTGATATGCAAGAGCAAGCTCCCGCGGCTCTCGAAGCGCGCGCGCGAGCGGTCCCATACCTATATTCCATAAAAGCGACGCGCCAATGTCTCGGATTTTTCTCATCACTCCGATCTTAACGAAATAGCGGACGCGCAACAATATATCCCACAAGGCCAAGTTTTCGAAGGAGCGGAAACTTATAAAACCGCGCATTGACCGCATCGGCAAATGGAATCTTGTCGGTCGGCACCAACAACCTCGTGCCCGATTCCTCCACCAAAAACCCCGCCAGTTCCAGTTTTCTTCGAAGCGTACGAAACGAGATGCGGTTATGCGGACCTTCCGGCATCTTCATACGTAACTTTTCGAGAACCATCAGAATTGGCTCCCAAAGTGCGGTCGCCATAGAAATAATCACGCGCGTGTTGCGGCCGGATACCCGCCGAAGAAATTGCAAAGCGCTGTCAATGTCTTCCAAGTGCTCGATCACATCGGCACAAATAATATATTCAAAAGAAGTGCTTGAAATGCGCGGGTCTTCCTGCGAGTCAGTAAAATATAGGTTCTTTTGAGAACTAAATTTTACGCGCGCAATCTTAACCATTTCAGGGCTGATATCCATTCCAATCCCCTCGTGCGGCTCGAGTGAAGCAAGAATTTCCCCCGTCCCGCAACCAAAATCAAAAACAAGCCCGCCGCGCGGGACAAACCCCTGAAAAAAAACTTTGAGATTCTCGTAATAATAATGATTTCGCTTCTTCCATGTATCATAGGTTGGCGCAACCGCATCGAAGTGTTTGGCAACTTCGCTCATGAGATCAAATAAACTTGATCTTCCGCATTGCAAAAAATGTCATCTTGAGCAGAAGCCGGCCGTGGCGCCAGCGCTGAATTTGTGTCGAACCGTACGTGCGCGCTTGATAGCGAATGGGAATCTCCACAATTTTCAGATTGAGTTTGGCGGCGCCAAAAAGCAAATCAAAGTCACCAAACGGATCGAAATCGCCGAAATATTTTCTGCCATCAGCAATTTTTTCATAATCTAATTTAAAGAGCACCTTGGTGCCGCAGAGCGTATCTTTGAGCCGCTGGCCCAAAAGCCAGCTGAACATAATACTGAAAAATTTATTACCCAAGATATTGAGAAATCGCATCGATTCATCTTCAAGCTGATACACAAGCCGCGAGCCGTTGATAAACTCCCCTCGCCCCGACGCAATGGCACGATAATACTTTGGTAAATCTTCCGGCTGCATTGTTAGATCAGCGTCGAGGATCATGAGGACGTCTCCTTTTGCTTCGCGAAATCCCTGCCTCACGCAACTTCCCTTGGTCCCGTTAGGTCCGTGTTCAAAGTACCGGATATTCTTTTTTCCCGCATACTCTTCTGCAACGCGCTTGATTTCCTCAAATGTCCCGTCATGCGACCCACTCTCAACAAAAATGATTTCCGTATACGTACCAAACTGGGGAGTACGCTCGACTGCGTTTTTGATGTTTCCTTTTTCATTTCGGCAAGGAATAACAATGGACACTGAATATTCCCGTTTGCCTTCGGGGCGCGGGCGCGCAACCACATATTGGATAACACCGAGACGCGAAATCAGAGGAAGATTCGCTACAAACGTATTGAGAAATGCGGAGAGAAACGGAATCCACACAGGAAAAATCATTTTGTTGCCAGACTTGATAACTTCAAAACCAGCAAGTGTGAGCATGTTTTCGATATCTTTCGGACTCATCCAGTTTTGAAGCGGTTGGCGCGCTTTAAGATGAAAAATTTCGGAAAGACGCAAAATCGGCTCCCAAAAGTAGTTATAGTATGTAATCACAACGCGAGACCGCGGATGGGTTACGGCGCTCAATCCCGCAAAGACGCGTTCAATATCGTCAGCAAAACCAATGAGATCGGAAAGCACCACATAATCAAAACGCTCGCCGAGCGCAAGATTTTCGGCATCTCCAGCGCGCCACTCAAGATGGGGATATTTTTTTCCAGCAACACCAATCATCGCGGGGCTGATATCAATGCCGAGCCCGCGGGAAGGCTTGAGATGCGCAAGCAAATCTCCCGTTCCCGATCCAATTTCCAACACGCTGCCCTTTTCAGGAATAATGAACCGCAAAAGCCGCTCAAGCGTTCGGTGATAATACCAGTTGCGCGCTTTCCAGTGGTCGCGTGTCTCTGCGTGCCTATTAAAATATTTTATAAGTTCATCCTGTTTCATAAAATCAGTTGGATATTTTTTTAATAATATTGGTCGTTGAAATCGTCTTGCGCGTTCGGGGAAATTTTACATCAAGAGTGGTCGTCGCAAGTTTTGCGCCAATGCTTCTAGCAAGTTTTCTTTTTTCCTCAAGCGCCTTGTCATCCGCAGGAATGACATAATAATGCGGCCGAACAATGGAAAGAATTTTTCCGTGGTCAATACGGCCCACAAGCGGCTCATCAAGTACCACCACATAGTCAACACTTTCAAGCTCTGCTATAAGATCGGCGCGATGCTGCTCGGGAAAGAGCGGCCGCCCTGCTCCTTTGAGGCGCCGAAGAGTCTTGTCGGAGCCAACGCCGACAAAGAGCACATCGCCAAATGATTTGCAAAGCCGCAAACCGTATACGTGGCCGACGTGAAAGATATCAAAACAGCCGGTTTTGAAAACAACTTTTTTTCCTGCGCGGCGAAGGCGCTCTGCGATACGTCTGGCCTCTGCATAAGAGACAATCTTGGATTTAGACTTATGATGTTTGCGCATGCGCTTCATACCAATCTATAGTTTTTTTAAGACCTTCGTCGAAATCAGTTGATGCGCGAAAGCCGAATTCTTGCTCGGCTCTTGAAACATCAAGCATACGCCGCGGCTGACCATCGGGGCGCGACGGGTCCCAGCGAATCTCGCCAGAAAAACCCACAAGCCCGCAAATCTTTTCAGTTAAGTCTTTGATGGAAATTTCCATGCCTGACCCCAAATTTACCGGCTCGGGCTTATTATAACGCTCCGTAGCAAACACAATACCACGGGCCGCGTCTTCCACATAGAGAAATTCGCGCGTCGGCTTACCGGTACCCCATGCCTCGACAAACGTATCGCCGCGCTTTTTGGCCTCAACTGCCTTGCGAATGAGTGCAGGAATTACGTGTGATGATTCAAGATCAAAATTATCGCGCGGACCGTAGAGATTCACCTGCATGAGATTGATTGCATTAAAACC
>MHOB01000048.1:2705-6140 GCA_001821795.1 Candidatus Ryanbacteria bacterium RIFCSPLOWO2_12_FULL_47_9c | reverse complement strand
TATCGCATGGGCCCGGGATACCGACAGTTGACATTGCTTATAACCCTGACGCGGTTGACGCGCTCCGCAACACTGGTGTTCTTATCGACGCGGGCTTTGGACTAGGCGCAACCTGCGAAGACAGAAAGGGAAAAACCCTTCCCTGTGCCGGTCCCGGACCGATAGATCATATACATGTCGAATTTTAAAAAAATAATTTTGTTGTTTATCCTGCTCTCTTTTGCGCTCCCCGCGTACGGAACAAGCGGCATTATTGATCTGAAGAAAATTATAAAAACAGAATGCGAGACAATTCCTGACTGCCTTCAACTTCTTTTCGAAGGAGCGGTAAAACTTGCGCTCCCTATTGCCGTTGTGTTTATCGTATGGGCAGGATTCCTGTTTGTCACTGCAATGGGCAGCCCGCAAAAACTCGAAACCGCAAAAAAGACAATAACCTGGTCAATCATTGGCCTTCTCTTTGTCGTAGGCGCGTGGGCGCTTGCGGTCGCATTCCAAAACTTCTTTAAGGAACTTTAATGGCTATCCACAGGACAGCGCTCAAAAAAACAATCATCCTCGCTATACTGGGAGGAGTTGTTCTTCTTGCATCCACAAGTAATGCCTTTGCGCAAGATCGAAGCTTTGGTCCGTTTACAAACTCCAAGGAGTTTCGAGATCTCCTCGTCAAGCTCGCAAACTTCATAAGTAAGTTTGGACTGTCTCTCGTCGCGTTTTTCCTTGTCCTTTCGGGATTCAAATTTATATCGGCGCAGGGCAATGTCCAAAAGCTCGAAAGCGCTAAAAAGATGTTTTACTGGACCGTTGTTGGCGCCATTCTCGTAGTAGGGGCCGGGGCAATAGCCAAAATAGTCATTGAATTTGGGGAGAAACTCTAACTTGCGTAAAAACGAAAGGTCGGGTATACTAAAAACGAGTTAAATATTATCAGTCAAACTATAAACTTATGAAAAGATCCCAAAAAGAGGTTTTGTCGCTTGCCCTTATTTTGGCAGTTGCCGCACCATCGCTGGCTCTTGCCCAACCAGGCAACCTCGGAACTCTAAACCGAACCCTGCTTGATTTCCTTAACGGCGCGATCAAGGTTCTTGTTGCGCTTACCGTTCTTGTCTTCATATTCGGCGTCATACGGTACATCGCGGCGGGGGGCGATCCGCAAGCGACAAAAAATGCCCGCTCTCTTATTCTTTGGGCTGTCATCGGCTTTGCGCTCATTCTTGGCATTTGGGGAGTTGCGCGATTCTTTCTTGTAGGAATTTTTGGAAGTGAGTCAACACAAATTCCCGATGTACCTACGATTCAATAAAAACACCGATCGTGACCGCGTCAGCAAAAACGCTTGAGGATATCATAAAACTTCTCACTGAAGAAATTCTTAACCCATTTATTACTCTTCTTTTCGCTGTTGCTTTTGCTGTTTTCATCTGGGGAGTCATCGACATGATCGTAAAGTCTGACAGTCCGGACGGACGGGAAAAAGGAAAACGGCATATGGTCTGGGGACTTGTGGGCGCATCTATCATGCTTGGGGTCTTTGCAATCATTAACACAATCACAGGCATATTTAAATAAAGCGGAGGATTTTTTTATTTTTCTCTAAAAACCATAGGTACGGGACGCGAGCATAACTCCCTCCAGAAAAACAAGCGCAAAAAACGAAAATAGCGTTTTTTGAAACGAAGAGTTGGGCGCGATAATTCCCGCGCCTTGCTTGAGAACCGCGGGAAGAAGAAGGTATCCAAAAAGAACGGGTGCGAAATAGTGATAGAGAAAAAGCGGACGCGCGACAAAGAAGAACGGAACGTAGTTCATAAGATACCCTACAACAAGCAACTTATAAGTATCGCTCGCCAACGATACAGAGCCGCGGGGGCGCATAAAGGTGACAATTATAACCGTGATAAGAGCGAGGAACACGCCGCCCCATAAAATTATATTTGGGGCAAGATCGATTCTTTGCCCGCCACTCCCCCACATCGCGATCGGCCTTGCGCCGAGCACCCACTCATACGGAAAAGAAGAATGAAAATGGTACGGCACCTTTCCGTGTTCCCAAAACATCGCTTGGTTATAGCGGAAAATCCCCACAACATCGAGCGGTGCCGGGTACGAAACTGGCGCGACGCTTGAGGGCGCAAAAAAAGAGAAAAAAAGAGAAAACACAAAAAAATACACGAGAACCGCGAAGGAAACAAATACAGCAAGAAAACGCAACCGCTTCTGACGCCAGAGAAGCAAAGATCCAAAAGCAACAAACCCAAGCCCCGACCACTTCACAGAAAACGCAAGTCCCGCGAACATGCCCGCAAGCAGTAAAAACGCAACCGATTGCTTTTTCTCCGCGACCAAAACAAACAGGACTCCTAGAAAGCCAAACAAAAGAAGCCAAATGTCCGGAAGAATGAGGCGGGAGTATGAGATAAAAGCGTTGTCAAGCGCAACAAAAAGCGATGCCAAAAACGCGTATGAACTTTGTTCCCAGAGATACTTCGCGCAAAAATAGATAACAACGGCAAGAAATGATCCCGCAAGCGCATGGAGAGCGCGCACCCGAACAAACGGAAACTCCCCAAAATCTTTTCCGATATCACGCAATTCCTTATACGAAAAATCACTGGTACGCGCGACCCCCGCATTGATGAGACTTGCAAGCGGCGGATGAACGTCAAAAAAAGGAATGCCGAAAATAATCTTTGAGGCAAACGTCGCGTAAACCCCCTCGTCAAATACAACCGCGGGCGGATACGAAATAAACGGAAGGCGCAACGCAAGCGCAATCAAAAAAACAAGAAATGCTCCGTAGTAATCTTTCCTCGTGAGAACCATTATGCCCGGGGCCGGACTCGAACCGGCATGCCCTATTACGGGCAAGGGATTTTAAGTCCCTCGTGTCTACCAATTTCACCACCCGGGCTTTTTACTTATCCGCCTGCGTTCCATATAATAGTATTTTTAGTAAGGAAAGAAAAGTATATTATGCGCACCGAGACCGGACAAATAAATTCCACCGAGTAACCAGCAGATTCGAGTAATTCTTTTTCTGTGCGGTCAGGGGTAGTCGAAACCCCATCTCGTCCTTGGCAAGGACGCATAATAGCCGTTATACGATGACCGCATTAGGTAAATGCCGAGGGTGGGATTTGAACCCACACGTCCTTTCGGACACAGACTTCTAAGGCCTGCGCGTATTCCATTTCGCCACCTCGGCGCAGTTGATGAGGCGCGGGAGGGACTCTCGCCCGAACGACGTTCAGTCGGGCAGGCGAACCCTCGCATGACGGTTTTGTTACCGACTTGCCAAAAATTTTCAGCAAAAATTTTTGTTGCAAGTCGCAATCCCGCACTTTTTGGAGGCCTGGACGGGAATCGAACCCGTGTATAAGAGTTTTGCAGACTCTTGCCTTACCACTTGGCTACCAGGCCATAAAAAGTGCG
>MHOB01000048.1:0-2661 GCA_001821795.1 Candidatus Ryanbacteria bacterium RIFCSPLOWO2_12_FULL_47_9c | reverse complement strand
TCGCCACCGTGCCCTCTTTTTCAACGAACGTGAAAGCGCACTGCGGGAGCATATTTTGACCTCAATCGGCTCCGGAGAAAATGCGCCGCTTTATTCTCCCGCATTTTAAGCGCCTTTGCAACTTGCTCCTTGTGGTCATCGGGGAAAACACTTACAAAAACATCCGCACGGGCACCGCTTTCGGCAATTTCAATATGAAGAATCGAAATAAGCACATTTACTAAAACATCAAACTCTTGTTTAAAAAAATCCGGCAACTCCTCGCGTATGAACGAGGCAAGACGCTCTCTACGCCTCTCTTTCATAGAAGAATACGAGAATGTCTCTTTCTTCAATTGATTTTGGAGCGTGCACAAGAAGCCCCCCTTCTTCACCCGAGGAAAGCTCACGGACAGGTATTCTGTTTTTCTGGAGACTTGCAATACTCCCCTGTCCGACACTCTCTCCCTGACGCATAATTTCAAAACGGGCATCGCTCACGACACGCCCCTCCCTCACGCGCCCGCCTATAAGGCGTCCCGCGCTTGATGATCCGAAAGTTTTTAGTACAAGGAGTTTTCCTAATTCTTCTCGAACTATTTTTTTGGGAACAAGTTTTTGAAATTCTGCCTTAACCCAATCGATCGCTTCATAAATAATATCAAACATTCGTACTTCAACGTTAAAACGGACGGCAAGATCTAGAGCGCCTTTCTTTACCTTCGTGTGAAATCCCACAATAAAAGCGTGTTTTGCTGACGATATATTTTTTATATCAACCTCGGTAACCTCGCCCGCACCCCCAGCAAAGAAATTCACCGAAATTTCGGGAGGAACAACTTTTTGTATCTCGCCCAAAAGTGCTTCATAGGAACCGAGAGTATCCGCCTTTATCATTACTCCTATCTCCGAAGAAACTATTTTCTCACGTTGAATATCTGCAACCTTTGCTCTTTGAAATTCTTGTTCGAGCTCATGTTTTGTTTCATATGCTTGAAAGGGGGAACCCACCGGTGGCACCGCAGAGAAACCAACAACCGTGACCGGTTGGGAAGGAAAAGCATTATCAATATCATCGCCTTCAGAATTTTCAAGGATTCGAACCGGCGCATATACATCCCCCGCCCGAACAAACACCCCCTTTTTAAGAACGCCATTGGTAATAAGCAGTAGCGCGGACGGCCCGCGGCGGGCATCAAGATGAGATTCGATCACAACGCCACTTGCGGGAAGAGAAAGATCGGCTCTCAATTCAGAAAGTTCAGCCAATAAGAACACCGTTTCCAAGAGTTCGTCAACATGAGTGCCATCTTTTGCTGATACTCCAACGACGGGCACGGTACCCCCCCATCCCTTTTTAAGAACGCCATTGGTAATAAGCAGTACCGCAGACGGTCCGCGGCGGGCATCAAGATGAGATTCAATCACAACACCACTTGCGGGAAGAGAAAGATCGGCTTTCAATTCAGAAAGTTCAGCCAATAAGAACACCGTTTCCAAGAGTTCGTCAACATGAGTGCCATCTTTTGCTGATACTCCAACGACGGGCACCGTACCTCCCCAGCCCTCAACAAGAACGCCAACCTCCGCGAGCTGTGATTTGACGCGATCAAGATCGGCCGTTGCCTTATCAATTTTATTGAGGGCAACCACAAAGGGAATATGGGCATTCTGAATCGCTTCAAGCGATTCTTTGGTTTGCGGTTTCACTCCGTCATCAGCAGCAATAACCAAGACCGCAACATCTGCGACGCGTGCTCCCCGGGCGCGCATTTTTGAAAATGTTTCGTGGCCGGGCGTATCAAGAAACGTAATTTTTTTCCCGTTCCAGTTAATCTCGTATGCGCCAAGATGCTGGGTGATACCGCCATGCTCGCTGGCGACAACGCTTGTACTTCGTATAAAATCAAGAAGCGTTGTTTTTCCATGGTCAACATGACCTAAAATAACAACCACGGGGTGGCGCGACGTTTGAGTCTCTGAATTTTCGCTTTTGATATTCATACAAAAAGTTATTGCCGCATTGCGCGGTTAAGCACCGTCTGTTCTTCTGCCGAGAGCGCATAACGAGATGCTCCTTTCTCAATCGGTTTCGCATAGACCAGTTGGCGGTTGTGCGAATAAAGACTTGAGAGAACAACCCCGGTGTTATTCCCATCAAGAAACGCTATCGCAAAACTCTGATCCCCACCGGAATCAGGAAAAGGATTAAAACGAACAATCGCCACCTTCTGAACCGCATCAAGCACAACATCTTCAAGCGCCTTCTGCGCATCATCTAATTTTTTAATATTATCTTGCGCTTCCGAAAGCGCCTCGGCGTGCGCATATACAAGCGCCTCAAGAGTCTTCTCGCGCTTTCCTCCGAAAAGGCGACGCAACTTTCTCTCAAGAAAAACGATGCGCATAAGCACAACCCCCACAAAAAAGAGAACAATGATAACGCCGCCAAAGAGAATGCCCTGCATAATGACCCTAAATTACCAGCTCATCACTCTCCTGTAAAGCAGCGAGAGAAACATATCCGCTGATAGCAGAAATGAGCGTGATGAGCCGAGTGGCAGTAACCATCCAATCCCATACAAGTCCAATCTCATCTATGGAACCCGCGACACCAAGAAATACCAGTGAAAGGCCGGAGAGGATATAAAACCGCCGTACCGCGCGTTCCGGGCGCCTAAT
>MHOB01000047.1:4900-9609 GCA_001821795.1 Candidatus Ryanbacteria bacterium RIFCSPLOWO2_12_FULL_47_9c | reverse complement strand
CAATTGAGTATCTCAACAAAGCAATAGCACAGAGGCCGAACCTTACGCAGGCGCATTTTACTCTTTCCCAGTTATACGCGGTGAGGAATCAGCTTCCTGAAGCAATCGCGCGCGCCCGGTCTACAATTATACTTGCTCCGCATGATATCGGCGCCGTTTTCCAGCTTGGATTTCTTCTTTACCAACAACAGAGTTATGATGAAGCGCAAAGTGTTTTTGAGGAAGTTGCAGCGCGCGCGCCAAATCATTCAAACGCGCGGTACTTCCTTGGTTTGATCTACGATCGCAAGGGGTTGCGCGAGAAAGCTCTTGAGCAATTTGAAGAAGTTGCCGTGTTCAATCCCAACGATGAAGAACTGCGGGCGATCATCGCGGCGCTTAAGAGTGGTGGTCGAGCCGAGGATGTGCTTAACAAGCCACCTCCAGAAAACCGCAGAAGTGCTCCCCTTGAAGACACTTCTCCGCGCGAGATACCAACACAATAACATAATGGTCTTGAGCCGCTTTTTTCGGCTTGAATCTACCGGGATTCATCAGGCAGCATTTCTTCTTGCGCTGTCCAGCATTGCAAATACTGTTTTTGCCCTCTTTCGTGATCGGCTTCTTGCGGGCAGTTTTGGCGCTTCTCGGGTTCTCGATATATACTACGCGGCGTTTCGCTTGCCTGATATGTTGTTCTCCCTCTCTCTCTTTTTTGTTGCCTCCACGGCATTTATCCCGCTATATCTTGAATACCAAGGGAAATCACCGGAATCGGCTCGACGGTTTTTTGGCTCTGTGATTACGCTTTTTCTTGGTGCAATTGTTGTTCTGCTTTGCATTGCTTTTTTGGCGCTCCCAGTCCTTATTCCCCGCATTGTTCCCGGCTTTAGCAAAGAAGAGCAGGAAACAACGCGCTTGTTATCTTCTATTATGCTTTTTTCCCCACTCTTTTTGGGGCTTTCCAGTATTGTCTCGGGTGTCGTGCAGTCATCAAAGCGGTTTTTGAGCTATGCTCTTGCGCCCATTGCGTATAACGGGGGGATTATTCTTGGCGTTCTTGTTTTTCTACCCGTATTTGGAGCGTCCGGGCTCGCCCTTGGTGTTGTTATGGGGGCTTTTTTCCATCTTGTGGTGCAGATACCGACATTGATACGCCTTCGTGTTTTTCCCCGCGCACGCTTTACACTTGACTCCGAGTCACTTCAAATTATCTGGTATTCATTTCCTCGTGCGGCTGCGCTTTCTGTAAACCAGCTGACGCTTATGGTTTTGACTGCGCTTGCGTCCACTCTCGGCGCGGGTTCGATTGCGATATTCAACCTTTCACAAAATCTTTACGCATTGCCGCTGACGGTTATCGGGCTTTCCTACAGTGTCGCTGCGTTTCCCACAATGGCAGAACTTGCGATTAAAAAAGATCGGTTATTATTTTTTCAGCACCTTGTTTCTGCAACTCGCCATGTATTGTTTTGGACCATACCTATTACCGGGCTTTTCTTTGTGTTCCGCGCGCATATTGTCCGGCTCGTGCTCGGTACTGGTGCGTTTGCGTGGGTTGATACCCACCTTACCATTGCGAGTTTGTTTTTGTTTTCATTTGCAATCATGGCTCAGAGCTTGGTTACCCTTTTTGTGCGGGCATTTTATGCTCTTGGAAAAACACGCGAGCCGATACTATTTAATATTATCAGCGCGGTTGCGACAATTTTTCTCGCCTTCGGTGTTGTCTCTATCATCCAAAAAAATGTTGCAAGCGAAGCTTTTTTCGCGGCCGTGTTTCGTGTCCGCCTCGAGAATGTTTCGGGAGCGGGGGTCGCTTTTTTGGGTCTCCCCCTTGCATTTAGTTTTGGCGCGCTTTTGAACGCATTGCTCTTGGGGATGAGTCTTTTTAGTATGAATGGAAAAGAGACAGCGCGAGCCGTATACCGTTCAGGCGGAAAAATAACACTTGCCGCCACTGGCATGTCTCTTGCGGCATATGCAACCCGACAGGCACTGGGTCCGTATTTTCCGCTTGATACGGTCGCCCAGGTCGTGATACATGCCTCCTTGTCGTTGGGAGTTGCGTTGCTTGTTGGATATTATCTTCTTCGGTGGCTCGAAGTACGCGAGTTTTTCGAGCTTCGAGATGCAATTCACGCTCGCTTCAAGAAACGCGAGGTCTTGCAGCCCGAAGTTGAGCGACTATAATAGTGGCACAATGGAATGTGAGCGCATAAGAAATTTTTCGATTATTGCTCATATTGACCACGGCAAAAGTACGCTCGCGGATCGTATTCTTGAGATTACGGAGGCGGTTGAGAAAAGAAAAATGCGCGCGCAGGTTCTTGATAGCATGGATCTTGAGCGCGAGCGCGGCATAACTATCAAGATGCAGCCCGTGCGCGTCGGGTATAAAGGGCACGTATTAAATCTTATTGATACTCCGGGCCATGTTGATTTCTCATACGAAGTGTCGCGCGCCTTGCTGTGTTGTGAGGGGGCGATTCTGCTTGTTGATGCAACGCAGGGGATACAAGCCCAGACTCTTTCACATTTTTATGTTGCGCGGAAGCTTGGTTTGACGCTTATTCCGGTGCTGAATAAAATTGACTTGCCCCACGCGCGGTTGGATGATGTTGCTGGAGAAATATGCCAACTCGGCGGATTTCAGCGTGATGAGATTTACCGCGTGTCTGCAAAAGACGGCACCGGCGTTCGCGAACTTCTTGATGGAATTATCGAAAAAATTCCCCCGCCGAGGAGTACGAGAAGCGAACTTCGCGCGCTTATTTTTGATTCTTATTTTGAAAGCCACAAGGGCATTGTGGCCCATGTGCGTGTCATGGATGGTGAACTGAGAAAGGGCGAGGCACTTTACCTGAAAGCAAAGAATATTGTTTTTTCTGCAAAAGATGTGGGGTTTCTTGTACCCGCGCCCACATCGCAGCAGATGCTTTCTTGCGGGGAGGTGGGCTATATTGTTACCGCGATAAAAGAACCCGGAGAGGTTCGGGTTGGGGACACGGTAATGGAAGCGCGGCTAAGAAATTCTAACATTGAGCCGTTGCCGGGGTATCAAGAGCCGAAGCCCGTTGTTTGGGCGGGGTTTTTTCCTGTTGATCAAGGGGATTTTTTTCTTTTGGGGGATGCGCTTTCGAAACTTAAGCTGAATGACGCGTCCTTTGTTTTTGAGGAGAAAAAAAGCATTATGCTTGGCCGCGGGTATGAGTGTGGATTTCTGGGAACTCTTCACCTTGAAATTGCGGCGGAGCGCTTGCGCCGCGAGTTTCATATTGATTTTGTTGTTACGCATCCTTCGGTGGGTTACTTCGTAACACGGGGCACGAAGCGCGAGCTGGTGTCGTCTGCGGCAGTTTTTCCAAGAAAACACGAGCGTGATTTTGTCGAAGAATTATGGATGCGGCTCGAAATTCTCGTCCCGCGCGCCGAACTCCAGGGGACCATAAAAATGGTCGAAGAGTTTGAGGGATCCGTGGTGATGATGAAAGATGTCTCCGAGTCTCGGCTTTCTGTGGAAGTTCTGATGCCGCTTCGTGTGATGGTAAGCGGTTTTTTCAGCGCGCTGAAAAGCGCTACTCACGGATATGCGTCGTTTCACTATGAAGAGAAAGAATGGCGCGCGGCGGATCTCGTGCGTCTGGATGTTCTGGTGGCGGATGAGCGCGTGGAGGCGCTTTCGCGCGTTGTGCGCGCGACCGATGCGGCGCGCGAAGCGCGCGCTGTTGTCGAGCGCGTGAAAGATGCGCTTCCCCAAGAACTCTTCGTCATTAAAATTCAGGCCGAGGTAGAAGGACGGATTCTGGCATCGGAACACATAAGGGCTCTTAAAAAGGACGTGACTGGCTATCTTTACGGAGGCGATCGCACGAGAAAAATGAAACTTTGGAAAAAGCAGAAAAAAGGCAAGAAACGGCTTCAATCAAGCGGAAAAGTAAGTATTTCCCCGGAAACGTATTTGAAGTTGTTGAAGATTTAGTTACCAAGGAAAAAACTTGGCGAAAGGGTGAGGATGACCATGCTGATCGCAACGAGGATACTTACGACTGTCCAAAACAGCTGAATTTTCTTTTTGTTTCTTTTTCTCATATAAATATTTTATACTATACAGTACTATGCGGCGTCTTTCCAGCGGGCGCAAGAAGATGTCAATGCTTGACCGCCCCATTGTGGTGTTTGGCATCGGTCTTGTTGTGTTGGTTCTTGTTGCGAGCGCGGTTAGTGCATTTTTGCGTTCACGTACCATCAGAAAGCAAAAAGATGCCACGAGCGAAGAAGTAGCGGAATATGAGGAGAAAATTCGCGATTTGGAAAACCGGATTCAGCACCTTGAAACAAAAGAAGGAACCGAGCTCGAAGCGCGCGAGCGTCTCAACCTCCAAAAACCAGGTGAGCGTATCATTATAATAGAAGATGACACAGGAGCACGAGATGCGTCTCAAAAAGATAATCAGGCAATTTGGACACGTATAAGGCGCTGGTTTGGGTTTGCCAAATAAAGCTGCCTTTGGCACACTGTGGGTGCGCAATCTGCGGGATTAGTTTAGTGGCAGAATGACTGCTTCCCAAGCAGTAGACACGAGTTCAATTCTCGTATCCCGCACATTACGGAACGTTCGAGATTTTGATACGAAGATGAAACACGATTTTATAGCCGTGATAGGATAAAAGCATGAATCGTCAAAAAGGATTCGCGCCAATCATTTTATTGCTCGTAATTGTTGGTG
>MHOB01000047.1:0-4889 GCA_001821795.1 Candidatus Ryanbacteria bacterium RIFCSPLOWO2_12_FULL_47_9c | reverse complement strand
CGGAAATTCATAAAAACAAAGAGAGCATAACTCCACCGGCCGAAACACCCGAAGAATTAGGAAGCCAAGAGTCAGTAGATACCACCGAAGATTCTTCCGCGGTGAAAAAGGAAGATAAGCAAGAAACAACAACCACTAAAACTCCAGATAAGAAAGTTGAACAAAAACCATTACAGCAGAAGCCGACACAACCAATATGTACTAATGACAAATGGAAGTGTGGCGACTGGGGGACGTGTTCAGATAGTAGGTTACAACTACGAACATGTGCTCTTGAGTATGATTGCCCAACAACAGTAACACCAAAACCTCCAACGCAACAAACGTGCTCGCCTCAATGCACTGAGGATGTCTGGATATGTGATGAGTGGGGTGCTTGTTCGTCTATGGGTAAGCAGTCTAGAAACTGCACACTTACAAAAGATTGTCCACTGATAGTATCAGTAAAACCAGTAACCCAACAAAGTTGTACATTACCGTGTACAGAGGACGCGTGGTCCTGTGGCGATTGGAGTTTATGTTCTGCTGATGGTAGTCAGAGCAGAACTTGCAGTTTAACATTAGATTGTTTGCAGTCGAGTACGCCGCAACCAACACTACAGCAATCCTGCACACCATCTTGGAAACAGCAACTTGATGGACTTTCGTTGCCAGGATATTCTAAATCAACCGATGGTTTTGGGAATCTTGTTCTAACAAGTGAAAAATATAAAGTTGTACTTCCTGATACCAACGCTGAGGACTACGGTAAGTTTCGTTTGAACAACTTGAAAGTCTGTTCCGAGTTTATTGAAAATATTATCGGACAGAATCCAAAAATTGGTTCTCAGATTGTCGATATAACCGTAATTGATGAGACAAGACAATTTGCATCATGTTGCGGACAACCGCCAGATTTTGAAATTACTAATTGGACAGCGCAAAGCGTTTTTGAGCAGCAGGTGTATTCATCTAGCGCATTTTGGAAAAACCCATCAGTTGATCTAAACTCGTGCCAAGGAGGACACGAGGAAACACATCGATATGTTCACACAACATCCATCCCACATTGGGCAAATGAAGGTCTGGCTACGTTTATCGAGCAAAAAACAAGAGATTTACCCGTAACATTAGCATCGAGATCGTTATACTCATGTGATAACAATTCTTTCAATGCGGCTGGATTTTCGGGCGGTACGGTTGATCTCCCATATAAAAATGTAACGGATATAAGTTGGACGCAACCGACAATTTACTATTACTACACTGGCGCTTGCTTCTGGGATCACCTTGCGAATAATTATGGCTCTAATTCGATAAAACAGGTGATCTCAAATCTTTTCTCGAAAACATTTAGTGCTGATATGGAGTTTGTTCAGGAGACGGTTATACCAGTAACTGGTTCGGGCATTCGGAGCTTTCTCGGAAATATGGGGCTTAATCCGTAGTATTTGTAAACTAGATTTTGCTAAAAAGCTCCGCCTGTACGTAGCGCGGAGCCAAGCCATTTTGCTTCATTCGGGATTGTTGCTAAAATAGGTTCGCGCATCGTTTAAGATGGAGAAATGCTATCTTAGCTCGGCTCGTAGTGTAACACTCTCAAATTACCACCACTCCCAATCTTGACACTGGTCGTAGGCGGCGTATACTAGATGTATGCCGATGCCTAAAAAACCCAGGAGCAAATGTCTTAGTTGTAGCAAAGAAACACCCCGCGCGAAATATAAATATTGTAGCAATGTGTGTCAAATGGAGTTTCAGTATCAGTTTTATATCAAAAAATGGAAAGGTGGAAAGGAGAATGGGTTGCAAGGCCTCGGCATAGTTTCAGGATATATTAAACGATACTTGCGAAGAAAGTTTGGGGATAGATGTTGCTTATGTGGATGGGCGGAGATTAACATCAAAACTGGGCAAGTCCCGTTGGTTGCGGATCACATTGATGGTAATTGGCGCAATAATGTCGAGAGTAATCTTCGACTACTTTGTCCCAACTGTGATTCGTTGACTCCTACATATGCTGGGCTAAATAGAGGAAACGGCAGACATAATCGAGTTTTGAGTAAAAGAGCTAAAGAGGGCAGAATATTTGTTACAGAAGGCCGGAGTAACTCAGTGGTAGAGTAACTGTTTCGTAAACAGTAAGTCGCGAGTTCGACTCTCGCCTCCGGCTTAAACATTTGTAAAAAAACAGTTTCGTGCTAGAATTTTTCTATGACCGAAACTACAAAGCGTTTGGAAGAATTGGAAGCAAAAGTCCGCGATGTGGCGGACCGTCTTTGACTTGGCCAGAAAAAAAGAAAAATTAATCCAACTTGAACAGGAAACCAATCGAGAAGATTTTTGGCAAAATCGCGAGCATGCGCGCCAAATAGGGGAAGAAATCAAAGATATAAAGAATCAGATTACTGTCTGGGAAAATCTTGTTGGAGATATTGGCGCATTAAGAGAACTTGTGGCTGTCGCGGAAGACGCAAGCACCGACCAAGAAGTAGAAGCGCTTGAGCGTTCCTTTGAAAGAGCTCGGCGCATAGCGCTTCTTTCTGGCCCGTACGACAAATCGGGCGCGATTGTTTCGTTCTATGCGGGTGCAGGCGGACAAGACGCCGAAGATTGGGCGCGAATTTTGTATAGAATGTACAGCCGTTTTGCCGAGCGGAAAAAATGGCAGGTTGCGGTCATACATGTGCACGAAAACGAACATGGCGGAGTCAAAAATGCGACAATAAAAATGGAGGGGCAGTATGCCTATGGCCTCTTGCGTGGCGAAATGGGCGTGCACCGACTTGTGCGAATTTCACCTTTCTCGGCAAAAAAACTTCGTCATACGAGTTTCGCGTATGTGGAAGTTCTGCCGGTTTTGCCAAAAACAGCAGATATCGAGATAAAAGACGATGACCTTGAAATATCTTTTGCGCGCTCATCGGGTCCCGGGGGGCAAAATGTTAACAAACGTTCAACCGCCGTGCGGCTTGTACATAAACCCACGGGTCTCGCGGTGCATGCGGACTCCGAGCGTTCGCAGGCCGCAAACCGCGAAGCGGCGCTCTCGATTCTTCGTGCGAAATTGTATACAATACGGGAAGAGTCGCAAAGACGCGAACTCGCCGGACTTAAAGGAGAAGTTCCTGTCAAGATAGAGTGGGGAAACCAGATTCGGTCATATGTAGTCCATCCTTATCAAATGGTAAAAGACCATAGAACGGGCGTTGAGATGTCCAATGTTGATGCTGTGCTCGACGGGGATCTTGACCAATTTATAGAACATGATTTACTTCGATAACGTATCTAAAATATATAACGCGGGATCGGTGGCGCTTGATAGCGTTTCGTTTGTTATTGAGCCAAGAGAATTTGTCTCTATTGTCGGGCAATCGGGGGCGGGCAAATCGACGCTTATCAAATTGTTGCTTGCCGAGGAACGGCCAACGAGCGGAAAAGTTTTCTTCGAATCGCAGAATATCCATAAGTTGTCTCGCAAGGAAATTCCTTTTGTGAGGAGAAAAATCGGGACCGTATTCCAAGATTTTCGGCTCTTGCCTATGAAAACCGCCTACGAAAATGTTGCGTTTGCGCTTGAAGCGGCAGGCCGAGATGACGCGGAAATTGCTTCAGATGTGCCTCATGTGCTTGATCTTGTGGGGCTTGCGGACCGCGCTGACTACTTTCCACACGAGCTTTCTGGCGGGCAGAAACAGCGCGTTGCGATTGCGCGGGCGCTTGTCAATCGGCCCGAGGTTCTTGTGGCAGATGAGGCCACCGGAAACCTCGATCCCATTAATTCTTGGGAGATTATTCGTCTCTTTGGTAAAATAAATGAGCTTGGCACGACCGTGGTGCTTGCAACCCATAACAAAGAAATTATAGATACTATTGATAAGCGCGTGGTGACGCTTGAAAACGGCAGAGTCGTGCGGGATGAAAAACGCGGCCGGTACGTATTATAAATAAAAACATGTTTACCGTAAAAATTCGAAGGATAATTACTGCGGCGCTTACTAATTTTTGGCGAAATGGTTGGGTCTCGGTTGCGACGATATTAGTAATGGTGCTTGCTCTGTTTATGGCGGGTTCTTTGATTCTTTTCCAAGTGCTTCTTGAGTCAACCCTCGCCGAAGTTCAAAAAAAAATTGATGTCAGTGTTTATTTTTTGCCCGATGCCGAAGAGAGCGAGATTCTGCATGTTAAGAAATCCCTCGAGCAACTTTCGGAGGTCCAGGGCGTGGAATATGTTTCTCGCCAGCGCGCCCTTGAGATTTTTAAAGAGCGCCACGCAGACAATACGCTGATCTCGAGCGCGCTTGATGAGCTTGGCGAAAATCCCTTGGGCGCGAGTCTCAAAGTTGAGGCGAAAGACCCGTCGTATTATGAAGCGATTGACGTGTTTCTGAAAAACGGAAACTTCCGCGGTATTGATAAAGTAAACTTTCGCCAGCACGAGCTTGTGTTCAAACGGCTCTCGGATACATTGTCGGCAACAAGAAAAGCTGGCCTTGGCGTGAGCATAGTGCTTGGTGCGATCGCTTTTTTGGTTGCGTTCAACACGATTCGCCTTGCCATATATACATCGCGGGACGAGATCGGCATCATGCGGCTTGTGGGCGCGTCAAGCTGGTATGTTCGGGGGCCGTTTCTCATTGAAGGCGCGGTGCACGGATTTCTTGCAACGGTTATAACGACGCTTCTCTTTTGGCCGCTGACTTTGTGGCTTGGGCCGAAGGCACAAACTTTTTTCGGGGGGATAGATATATTTGCATACTACGCGGGCAATATTATTCAGTTCTTTCTGATGCTGTTCTTGATTGGCGTCACGCTTGGCGTGCTTTCCAGTTTTGTTGCCACCCAGCGGTATCTGAAGATTTAGTGCAGGTGCTCCCGAATTAAAACCTTCGCAAACTTTTGAGATTATT
>MHOB01000046.1 GCA_001821795.1 Candidatus Ryanbacteria bacterium RIFCSPLOWO2_12_FULL_47_9c | reverse complement strand
AAGACATGATCCCCTGACTTAATCTTTGGGGCCCAAAAAAGAAGATGTTGTCGCGGGGAAAGAGAATGACAAAACGTTCACGAAGGCGATCTTGTATATATGCGCGGAGAGCTTCTTCGTTTGTCCGTTCAAGTCCCGAAAATGTAATACGAGAAATCCGAAATTTCTCCCAGGAAAAAAATATACTAACTCCAGCCGCGAGAATAACGATGCCGAGAAAAACAAACGCGATTTTTTTCTGAATCCTTTGTTTTCTTTTCTGGCGACGCCGGGAATCAATTCTTGCCGAAAGCCGCGTTGTTTTTTTGTAGTAGCGATTTGCCAACATATGATTCGAGCACTTTTGGTACTAAGACGGAACCATCTTCACGCGGGAATTGTTCCAGCAAACTCATCAAAAGCCGCGGCGTTGCAACAGCGGTCGCATTAAGCGAGTGGATAAAACGCAATGTTCCTTCTTTGTCGCGGTAACGGATATTGAGACGGCGCGTCTGAAAATCATGAAAATACGAAGCCGAGTGTGTTTCGCCAAATATCTGCCGCGACGGGAGCCATGCTTCGATGTCATACTTTTTGACTTGTCCAAGACCAAGGTCACCTCCACAGTTTGCAACCACGCGATAGTAAAGACCAAGTGCCTGCATGATTTCCTCCGCGTTCTGGTTGAGTTCTTCATGTAGGCGAACGGAATCCTGGTGATCCGCACGGCAAAAAACTACCTGCTCCACTTTCATAAATTCATGGACCCGATAGAGTCCCTTGGTGTCTTTTCCGTATGCTCCCGCTTCACGCCGAAAACAAGGCGAAAAAGCGACAAATTTCAAGGGTAATGAATCTTCTTCGAAAATCTCGTTTTGAAACATTCCCATGACAGAAACCTCCGACGTACCGACAAAATACAAGTCATCCTGTGTTTTATAGACATCATCAACCCCCAGGGGAAAATAACCGGTTCCTACGAAGTTACTTTCCCGCGCGAGCGCGGGCGCAAAAAGCGGCACAAATCCTTTCTGGGAAAGAAAAGAAAGAGCATACTGCCAAAGTCCGAGCGACAAAAAAACCGCCTCGTTTTTCAGAAAATACCCCCGAAACCCAGCAACTTTTGCGCCGCGCTCAAAATCAGCTAGATCAAGATTTTCAAGGATCATCATGTGGTCTCTCGGTTCGAAAGAAAACTCGGGTTTTACCCCTCCCACACGGATCTCCCGGTTCTCTGCATCAGTTTCTCCTTCTGGAACGGACGGGTCCGGAATATTCGGAACCCCGTACATCATCTGTTCAAATTGAACAACAATATCGGTAAGCTCCTTCTCTTTCTCTTGGAGGGTACTTTTGAGTTCTTTCGTATTTTTGATTGCACGTTTCTTTTCCTCCCCATCCTGTATCGCACCAATTGCATCGGAAGCGGCATTGAGCTCGGCGCGAAGAATCTCGACCTCCCGAAGACACTCGCGGCGGCGGGTATCAATATCAAGCAGTTTCTCAACATCAAAAACAATATGTTTCTTCCGCGCCGCTTCTTTGACAAGAAGAGGGTTCTCGCGAATAAACTTGATATCAAGCATCTCTCTATTATACAGCAAAGACGTCCGACGTCCTAGAGGACGTCGGACGTCTCGTATGTTAGAAAATAAATTACTCTGCAATAATCGTGCCGCGCAGCGTCGGGAGTTTGTGATCATGGTATTTCCACGAACCTTTCTGTTGGAACGTATATGACCACTCGCCACCACTTGGGATGCCGCATCCAGTAAACTTTCCAGCAAAACAACTATCCTGATCAGGATATACTTTGTGTTCAGGATGCACTGCCGATGCTGGCCAGCTTTCTCTAGAACTTTTATTTCTAAACGTAACCGTTGTACCAGCTTTAATCTTCAGTGTTTCGAGTGAGAACCCGTCATCACTAATATCAATCGTCGCGCTTTGCGTCATCATCTCCCCATTTGCCACGGGTTCCCCGGGAACCGGCATCGCTGCACCATCCTTTTTCTCCATCATCGCACCGTTGTCAATAGAGGTCTCAACAAGTTGTTTATTAAACAAATAAAACACCACTCCGGCAATCAAGATGACAATAATAATTCCAAAGATTATTTTACTCATTATTATATAGCTCCTAGTTTTTCTATAATCTCAAAAGAAAAGAGTTTGTGTCAAGCGCGCTTATACACACCATCAAACAAGATGCCGGTACGCAACAAGTACAACGGAGAAAACCGCAAAAAGAACCGCGATAAAAACTGCAGCGGAGGCAATATCTTTGCTAATTCCGATACGCTCATGGCCATGGGGGTGCAAATGTTCTAATGCCTCTTCTATCGATGTATTGATAAGTTCACCCATCAAAACAAGCACATACGAAAGAATAAAAAGCGCAAGCTCAAAATTATCAAGCGGCCAAAAAGTTATACCAATCAGTATAAAGAAGAATCCCGCCGCAATTTCCATCCGAAAACTAAGATCGCGTTTATACGCTTCCCTAAGACCGGTTGCGGCATTTCTAAAGCTACGAAAAACTTTTTTTACATAAAACATAGATCATCTTTTTCTCCGTCTCCTCCGCCAACGCACGGCAAGAATAAAAATGATAATAAGAAATATAATCCCCAAAACAGGGTTGTCAAGAAGAAACACAACAAGCGCCAAGAATTTCTCTGCCGCAAGAGAAAGTATTGACCACAAAAGGCCGCCCGCCACGGAAAACACCGAAGCAAATTGTCGCGGATATGAGACGCCGGCTGGTTTTGGGGTAAACAGCTTTTCTTTTAAATTTTCGTACGACTGGGTGAGCTTCGCTTTTGCTTGTTCGGGCGCAAGCGCTTCTTTTTGTTTTTTTATACTCTCCGATACGCGCGTAATAAATTTTTCGGTGCCGCCCGTATTTGCTTTCCAGGCCTCGTACTCTTCTTTATCCGAGTATCCATCTCCATCGGTATCAGAAGTGTTTGGGCTTGACCCGAACTCCTTTTCTGCTGAATCGGAAACTCCATCATTGTCATCATCGTCATCATCACGATCTCCGACCGTATCATGATCGGTATCGTCATCGATAAATCCAAGACTATATTCAGCGGTCTCGTCTTGAAGAGCAACGGGTACTTCGCCGCGAGAATCTTCAAAACGCGTACGTGTAAACCGCGCGCGAATCGTATGGTCTCCCTTTGGCGCTTTCCAGTTTACCCACACGCTCCCCGCCTGTCCCCCGCGCTCAAGGACAAAATCGGACGAACCGATTTTGTCCTTGCCATCAAAAAACTCAACCGTGCCAAGCAACTTACGTTCAGACCCGTTAAAAACGCCGGCATAGATTCTAACGGTGTCTCCGGCAAAAAACTTCTCGGGCGAAAACCAAATCGTGCGAGTGATAAAACCGCCGGTGTCGGCAGCAGCAAAAATAGGTACCTGCATGCTGACAAACACCACGCCAAAGACAATTTTTTGAAATCTCTTTTTGATCATTTCTTACAAATCAATGAAGCTTACTTTTGTCCATAAAAACAGGCTAACATAAATACTAGTTTATAGGTACCAAACTTCAATATTCATAATCTATAACCGTCCAAGAACCAACGGCCCGAATCATATTGCGAATCTTTTGATGCGCCGGATGTTGCCGAAAAGTTTCCAAGGATTCCAAGTTCTCAAAACTTCCCACTTCCGCTAGATCATAATTATTATCAGTTTTTCGAAGTTGTTTTCCTGCGCTCCACTCTCTTATTTCGGGTATTTCTCTTTTGAGGTTTTTAAGCAAAGAAAAAATCGCCTCTTTTTCCTCATCTGGCGTATTCGGATTAAATTTAATCAATACAATGTGGCAGATCATTTTCGGTGGGATATTCTAAAGGCTATTAAAATTCATACTCTTTATCAATTTCTAGAACCGTGAACTTTACTCCTTTTGGCTCCAAAACCTGCAGCGGTATGCGGTGAGTTGAGCCGGGCGATTTTAGAATGCCATCATGCACAGGAAAACAGGTTTTTGGTTTGAGCTCGAGCGCGTAGTCAATGGCTTCCGGCAACTTCATCCAAGGCCCCGCAACGGGCAAAGCCAAAATCTCAATTTGTTTGTCTGGATTGGTAAAAGCGTCTCCCGGATAGAAAAATCGATTTGCGATAAAGTAGCCCGTATTTTGGATAGGTAGAATTGAGGCGTGCATGAGAGCATGGTCTTTTCCAAAGCCCTCAATCAATACACCCTTCTCGTTAGAACTTTGGCCGTCTTCAACTACGCTGAAAGCAATGCCCTCTTTCTCTAAAAGCGTGCCGACGCTTTTATTTGTAATAACTTTTGCTTGCGGATTATTTTTCAAAATCGCTTTCAGCGAATCAATATGAAAATGGTCTTGGTGTTCGTGCGTGATAAGCACAAAGTCAATATTTTTTACTTCGCTCTGTTGTGTTGAGTAAGTTCCGGGGTCGGTCAAAATTCTGACCCTGTTTTCTTCAGCAAGCAAACAACAATGCCCAAATTTTGTGATTTTCATAGTTTTATGCTTTGGTTAAAAAATTCTCCATCTCATTTTTTGTTGGCAACGATGAGGAGGCGCCGGGCCGTTGCACACTGATTGCCGCCGCAACGTTTGCAAGGTCCATTGCCTGCTTGATGATTTTATCATTTTGGAGTGCAACCACGAAAGCTCCAACAAAACAATCACCAGCGGCGGTTGTATCAACAGCTTTCACTTTATGTCCATTGAGCGTAATCACTTTTTCCTCAATAAGAGCAACAACTCCCTTGCTCCCCAAGGTAGCAATAATATTTCTTACACTCTTTTGCAGTTTTTTCATAGCTTCAACAACTTCCTTCTCGTTTTTTGGAATTTCTGTTCGAGCAAAAACAGATAATTCCGTCTCATTCACAATCAGATAATCCACAAGCGGAAACAGCACCTCTGCATCTAAAATCGCGGGAGCGGCATTCAGGATTGTTTTTGCTCCAATCTTTCTCGCTTCATTGAAAAGTTGCTTTGTTGTTTCAACTGGCGTCTCAAGAGTTGCGGAAACTATATCTCCTCGTTCTATCTCAACACGTTTCGTGTCGGCAGATGTGAGATCATCATTA
>MHOB01000045.1:5231-11880 GCA_001821795.1 Candidatus Ryanbacteria bacterium RIFCSPLOWO2_12_FULL_47_9c | reverse complement strand
TGGTTCAAGGAGGTGAGAACTCTCTGCCTATGAGCGGAGTTTACAGCGGTTTCACTTGCGTACCGCTGTTTCAAGTTGGCGGGCCACCCTTGGCTTTGCCAACTGCTTTCGTGAAGCTTTCTTTCTTCGACATCTTCTAACCCACCACTTGGCTATCGGATAGCCAAGTCAACCCCCCGCATCAGGTTCGTCAGCAGACGGATCGGTGCGGGGTTTTTTCTTTAATTTTAAGGAAAAATCATCAGAGCCCGGGCACCCTTGCATAATTTTTCACTTTGTGGTATGTTGAACGCGGACATCAAATCTCCTCGGATTCGTTCTAGAGGGGAGAAAGGGGATTGACTCATGAGGTTCTTCCGTTCCATCTTGCTCGTTTTGGTCGCTCTCGGGTTCGTCGGCGCCGCCTCGGCCTCGGCGACGGACCAGGCCTTCCTGACGCCGAACGGGGAGTTCGTCACGGCGTCTCCGAGCGGGAAGATCACGATGATCTTCGACTCGGTGGCGCAGGAGCTTCGGCTCTTCCAGCCGGTGCCTCGATGCAACACGAAGGTGTTCTGGGAGCAGAGGTGCCACTGCGCCTACTGCTACGTCAAGAACATCGGATCGTGTTTCTACTGCGCCCTGAAGTGCCTGGACCGAAAGACCGGCCGGTTGGTCCCGTGTCCGTCGGGGACCAGGACGTCGCGACCCCGGGCTTTGCCCCAGATGCGGTGACCTCGCGGTCACCCCAAAAGTACGCCTACGAGGCGTACGCCAGCCCCCCCTGCGCTCCATGCGTGGTGGGGGATTTTTCATTTTCTGTGGGGTTGACTGCTTTTTATATTCATAGATAATGATCAATATGAGCAAACAGTGCCACGAATGTTTTCGAGTTCTTGCCGATGAGACTCGCCTCCGGATTTTACGTGCAATCAGAACACGTCCGGTAAATGTTGGTGATATTACGGCCGCTATGCATGTTACCCAACCTACGGTTTCATATCATCTCAAGATGCTCGACGAGCTCGGCCTTATCACGAGAGAAAAACGCGGGCGTGAGGTATTGTATGCATTTAATAAAAATTATCCGTGTAAAGGATGTGGCGTGCTCTCAGTGTCTATTAAGTTATAAGTGAGCAGTGATGAGTGATAAGAATCTCAAAAGAATTTATATGGATCATGCAGCCGGAACGCCGCTTGATCCGCGCGTTAAAGATATAATGGAGCCATATCTCACAGAAGAGTTTGGAAATCCCGGCGGGCTTTACCGTGAGGGGAGGCGCGCAAAAGACGCGATCGAAAACGCGCGTAAGACGGTTGCGGGCGTTTTAAATTGCGCAACCGATGAGATCGTTTTTACGTCAGGCGGCACAGAGGGAGACGTACTCGCACTTATGGGTGTAGCGCACGCGTATATGGAGAAGGGTAGGCATATTGTTTCTACAAATATCGAGCACCACGCGGTTTTAAGTACGCTCACGGCGCTCAAGAAAGAAGAGTTTGAAATTACGCTTGTCGATGTCGAGCCAAATGGCATTGTGGATCCAAAAAAAATCGAAGCCGCTTTGCGGCCTGATACGATTTTGGTTTCGGTGATGTATGCAAACAACGAAATCGGCACAATCCAGCCGATTGCAGAAGTTGCAAAAATAGTAAAAAAACACGGCGCAATTTTTCATACAGACGCCTGCCAAGCCGCCGGTTATCTCCCGCTAGACGTCCAACGTCTAGGCGTGGATTTGATGGTGATGAATGGCACAAAAATGTATGGGCCGAAAGGATCGGGCGCGCTTTTTGTGCGAAAAGGCGTACGCATAAAACCGATATTTTTCGGCGGCGCGCAAGAGGCGCGCCGCCGCGCGGGCACAGAAAACGTGCCAGCGATTGTCGGCTTTGCCAAAGCGCTTAAAATCGCAAGCGAAGAACGCAAAAAAGAAAGCGCCCGGCTTTGCGAGCTCCGCGATTATTTTATAGAGCGCCTTACAAAAGAAATTCCACGCACGATTCTTAATGGAGATGCGCGCGAACGCTTACCAAACAATGTAAATGTTTCGATTCTTGATATAGAAGGGGAGGCGACGATTTTATATCTTGATTCTCACGGCATTGCCTGCTCCACCGGTTCTGCGTGTACTTCCGAATCGCTTGACCCGTCGCATGTAATCCTCGCGCTTGGCAAACCCTACGAGTACGCGCACGCATCAATCCGCTTTTCACTTGGACGTGAGACGTCCAAATTAGATATTGATTATGTGATGGAAAAACTGCCGGAGGTTGTAAAAATTCTGCGAAAAATTTCTCCGATTACCGTCAGCGAAAACGCAACTGGTATGAGCCACCCCGAGGCATTTGCTGGCGAACATTTACGAGTAAAAGCAAAATCTAGAAGTTATAAGTAACTGAGCAACCGGATTGCTTAGAAGCAATCCGGTTGCTACGGACAGCATATGGCAGATAACAAACAACTTAAGGGCGCAAAAATCGACGTAATCAACCAATACACGGGCGAGAAGTGGTACTACTCGGATATTGTAAAAGACCATTTTTTCAAACCGCGCAATTTATTGCTTGATGCGCCCGAAGAAAATAATTTTGACGCTTCTGGCATGGTCGGCAGCCCTGCCTGCGGTGACATGATGAACATGTGGGTGAAAATTGATCGCGAGTCCGAGCGCATCAAAGACTTGAAATGGAAAACATTTGGATGCGGCTCGGCGATTGCGGCGACAAGCATGTATTCGGTTATGCTTACGGAAAACGGCGGGCTGACGCTTGCAGAAGCGCTGAAAGTAAAGCCGCAGCATATTATGGAGCGACTCGGTGGACTTCCCAATCGCAAAATTCACTGCTCGGTTTTGGCTGACAAAGCATTCCACAAAACCGCGAATAATTACTTTCGTAAAACCGGTCAATATGAGAGAATCGTTGTTGAGGGCGCGCGCGTGGTTGACGATCGGCTTAATATTACGGATAAAGATATAGAAGAGGCGGTACTTGAAGGCGCGCAAACTCTTGAAGAAGTGCAAAACAAACTGAAAGTCGGCGTCGGACTTTCGCAGAGTGCATTAACAGAAATAGAACAGCTCGTGCGGTTTTATTCAGAAAAATATTATGGATAAACAAATTGCAAAAATTGCGCGAATTTTTGTGGATAGAGATCTCTGTATCGGGGCGGCAAGTTGTGTGGCTATAGCGCCAGGCGTCTTCGCGCTTGATAATGAAAATAAAGCAATAGTAATCAACGACAAGGGCGCTGATGACGAAACCATTTTGCTTGCCGCGCAGTCTTGTCCGACGCGGGCAATAATATTATTCGACGAGAAGGGGAATCAAATTTATCAGTAATTACTTAAAATATATGCGCACACCAAAACCATTAAAATATACGAAACTCGAAGGACTATCCGAAAAACAGCTCAAGGAGCATCATGATGTGCTTTATGCTGGCTATGTAAAAAAGGTTGACGAGATTGAAGAGAAGCTGAAAAATGTAGATCTTACGAGTGCCAATGCAACATCGAGCGATCTGCGTGCGTTAAAGATAGAAGAGACGTTTGCGCTCAATGGTGTAAAACTCCACGAAGGATATTTTGATAATATGAAACCCTCTGGCGCTGGCGCGCCAATGGGCAAAGTTGCCGAGCTTATTGCGCGCGATTTTGGCAATTTTGAAAAGTGGTTAGCAGAGTTTAAGGCGCTCGGACTTTGCGCGCGCGGTTGGGTTGTGCTTGCATATGATCTTGACGAAAAACGTCTTAAAAATATCGTTTGCGACACGCACAATCAGGGCGGAGTATGGAATGCGGTCGCGCTCTTCATCATGGATGTCTATGAGCACGCGTATTTTATAGATTATGCGACCGCGCGCAAAGCATATATTGAAGCATTCTTCAAGAATATAAATTGGGATTATGTCAATGAGCTCATCGCAAAATACAGAGTCGCAGATTAAAGAAATTCTCGAGCGCGATATAAAACCGATGGTCGCCCTTCATCGCGGGAAGATTGAGTTTGTTTCGTTTAATTCTGGTGTCGTGCACGTACGGCTTGAAGGCGCCTGCAAGGGCTGCCCGCTCTCACAGCTTACGCTCAAGGCAGGAGTTGAAGAGCTTCTGAAAGAAAATGTTCCCGGCGTCGAATGCGTTGAAGCGGTTGAATAAGTTTTTCCGTTTTGACAAATAGAAAAATTAGTATATTATAAATATCAAATGGAAGATTTGACGAAGCATCAAATAATTTTGCTTTTTATTCTCGTAAGCATTGTTGTTTCATTTACAACCGCGATTCTTACGGCGGCTTTGTTCAATCAAGAGCCGGAATCTGTCACACAGACGATTCAGCGGGTCGTTGAAAAAGCGGTTGGTGACGGCAAAGAAACGGTTCATGTTGTTACCGATGAACAGCGTGTTATCGACGTGGTCGGTGAGGTTTCGCCCGCCGTTGTCAGCATTATCGCGACAAAAGACTTGCCCGTGGTTGGGGAATGCATGGTCTCGCCGTTTGGGAACGACGATTTCTTCGGTCAGTTTTTTCCGGAATTGCGTGTGCCGCAATTATGCGAGCGCGGAAAAGAAAAACGGCAGATTTCTTCAGGATCCGGATTTTTTGTGCGTCCCGATGGTCTTTTGGTCACGAACCGTCATGTGGTGAATGACACCGATGCCGAGTACACGGTTATTGTAAACGATGGGCGCAGACTCAAGGCAACTGTCCTCGCGCGCGATCCGCTCCAAGACATGGCTCTTGTCAAGGTTTCAGGGAAAGATTTTCCTTTTATAAAGATCGGCGACTCAAAAAATTTGCTTGCTGGCCAGCGCGTGATAGCCATTGGCAATGCGCTGGGTGAGTTTCAGAATACTGTTTCAGTTGGAATTATTTCTGGTCTTCGAAGAACGATTGTCGCGTCCGGTGAGGAACTCCATCAGTTAATCCAAACCGATGCCGCTATCAATCCCGGGAATTCGGGTGGGCCGCTCCTTGACCTTTCGGGCACCGTTATCGGCATAAACACTGCGGTTGCGTCAGGTGCTGAAAATATCGGTTTTGCGCTTCCGTCATCTATTGCATCGAAGGATATCAATGATGTTGAAAAATTCGGACGCGTTATTTACCCGTTTCTTGGTGTCCGGTATGAAATCGTTGACCGGCAGTTAAAAGAAGAAAAAAAATTGTCCGTTGATTATGGCGCGCTCGTAATAAGCAACCAAGGTTCAGTGGCAGTAACGCCGGGTTCGCCCGCGGAGAAAGCGGGGATCAAAGAAGGTGATATCATACTCGATTTTGGAGGAGAACGCATTGGCCGGGACAATACGCTTGCCGAAGCAATCGCTCGAAGACAGGTTGGCCAGACCATATCAGTCAAGATATTAAGGGCCGAGCGCGAAGAAACGCTTCAGGTGGTTCTCGTCGAGAGAAAATTTTAGCAAATTATGATATGCTATGAATATGCAGCCATTCAATAATCCGTTTAACAACTTTACTATCAAGGCGCAGGAGGCGTTGAAGCGTGCCCACGAACTCGCGGTTGAACGTGGTCAAAATTCGTTGGGCGCCACACACCTTTTGGGTGCGCTTCTTTTGCAGGAGGAAGGCGTTATCACCCTGATTCTTGAACGGTTAGAAGTTGATTACATACAATTTTCTGATGCCGTGCTCGATCTCCTTGATGAACGGCGCGGTTCGTTTGTGCTTACTCCCAACCAGCAATTTTACCTGACCCCCGAACTCGCACGTGTGATAGAGGCGGCGCATAAAGTCGCGGCGTTCCTTAAGGACGAATATATTTCAACCGAACATTTATTCCTTGGGCTTCTTGAGGTTCCGTCAAAAGCGAAAGAAGCGCTTGATAAGTTTAAGATTGAAAAAGAAGATGTATTGCGCGCGCTCCAATCGATTCGGGGGTCGCAACGGGTGACAGACGAAAATCCCGAGGCAAAATATCAAGTGCTTGATAAGTACGCGCGCAATATTACTCGCATGGCGCGTGAAGAAAAGCTCGATCCTGTCATCGGGCGTGATGAGGAAATTCGTCGGGTGGTGCAGGTACTTTCGCGTCGGACAAAAAATAACCCAGTGCTTATCGGCGAGGCGGGCGTTGGCAAGACGGCGATTGTCGATGGGCTTGCTCAACGCATCGTATCGGGCGATATACCAGAAAGTTTGCGGGGAAAAGAAGTCATTTCACTTGATTTAGGTTCGCTTGTCGCTGGCACGAAATACCGCGGCGAATTTGAGGAACGGCTCAAAGCGGTTATTAAAGAGATTCAGCGTTCGGAAGGGCACGTTTTGCTTTTTATTGATGAGCTTCATACGCTCGTGGGCGCGGGGGCGGCCGAAGGCGCGATGGACGCGTCAAATATGCTTAAACCCGCGCTTGCACGTGGGGAGCTTCACGTAATTGGCGCGACGACTTTGAAAGAATACCAGAAATATATCGAAAAAGATCCGGCGCTTACCCGTCGCTTTCAGCCCGTCTATGTAGAAGAGCCTTCTCCGGAGGATACAGTTGCGATTTTAAGGGGATTGCGCGAGAAATATGAGCTCCACCATGGGGTACGGATAACTGATGGGGCAATCCGCGCCGCAGTAGAACTCTCTCGCCGTTATATTACGGATCGCTTTCTCCCCGACAAGGCGGTTGATCTTATGGACGAAGCCGCTTCTTCTTTAC
>MHOB01000045.1:0-5183 GCA_001821795.1 Candidatus Ryanbacteria bacterium RIFCSPLOWO2_12_FULL_47_9c | reverse complement strand
AAATTATGAAACTTGAGATTGAGCGTGAAGCGATGAAGAAAGAAGGGAAGACAAACCGTCAGCTCTCGTCAATTAACAAAAAACTTGAAGAGCTGAAAGAAAAATTCAGTGCTCTTGAGGAAAAATGGAAAAACGAGAAAGAGACTATAGCACGAATTCGCGAGATTAGCCAAGACCTCGAACGTTTAAGACAGGAGTCGGATGTTGCGGAGCGCGATGCGGAATACAGTAAAGTAGCCGAGATTCGCTATGGCCGGATCCCGACGCTCACCGAGTCGTTAAATGAAGAAAATGCGCGTCTCAAAAAACTTCAAAGCTCCCGCCAGATGCTTAAAGAAGAAGTGGGGGAAGAGGAAATCGCGCGCGTTGTGCAGCGATGGACAGGAATTCTTGTGGAACGCATGCTTCAGGAAGAGGCCGAAAAACTTGTTCGCATGGAAGAGGCGCTTCAAAAACGCGTTGTCGGGCAGAGTCAGGCGATTGTCGAAATCTCAAGCGCGATCCGGAGATCGCGCGCGGGAATCGGCGAGGAAGATCGCCCGATCGGTTCGTTTATGTTTTTGGGGCCAACCGGAGTCGGCAAGACCGAGCTCGCGCGCGCTCTCGCTGAATTTTTGTTTAATGACGAGAAGTCGCTTGTGAGAATTGACATGTCGGAGTACATGGAGAAGCATGCCGTGTCAAAATTTATCGGTTCTCCTCCGGGATATGTCGGGTATGAAGAGGGGGGGCAACTGACGGAAATTGTACGGCATCGGCCGTATGCGGTGCTCTTGTTTGACGAGATCGAAAAGGCGCATCCCGAAGTGTTTAATATCATGCTTCAGATTCTTGATAACGGGCGGTTGACAGACGCGAAGGGAAGACATGTAAATTTCAAAAATACTGTTATTATTATGACTTCGAATATCGGTTCCGAATTCGTTTTCGAACTTGGCAAGATTGGTTTTCAGAGCGAAGATGCCAGTAATGTAAGTGAACAGGGCGAGCGCGAACTTGAGAAGAAAATCCGCAAAGCGCTTGAACAGCGTTTCCGTCCAGAATTTTTAAACCGACTCGATGCGACGATTATCTTCCAGTCATTAAGAAAAGAACATCTTTTGCAGATTATTGATTTGCAGCTTGAGCTTATTGCCCGCCGCCTTGAAAAAAAGGGCGTTACGTTTACCATCAGCAATCAAGCAAAAAATTATCTTATTGAAGAGGGCTATGATCCTCATTATGGCGCACGTCCCTTAAAACGTGTCATTCAAAATAGGATCTTGAACCCGTTGGCAGAGATGCTTGTCGGCGGCAAGATTCATGATGCCGTGACGATTTCGATTGGGGTCTCTGATGGAAAGCTGACATTTGAGTTACATCCAAAACTTGCTTTAAAAAAACAAAAGCGTCCGGAGCGCGCGGCGTCAAAATAAAGAATAGGCCCCATACCAACTCCTATAAAGTGATCTTTTGACGAAGAAGATATTTTTAGTAAAGTTGTTTTGCTAAACATTTTTTGATATTATCTGTAAGAGTTGGTATGGGGCAGGTGGCGGAGTGGACAATCGCACTTGGCTGTAAACCAAGCGGCCTTAGGCCTACGGGGGTTCGAATCCCTCCCTGCCCATTGGCGGAATTTTGCCAATGTAGCTCAGTCGGTAGAGCAACTCCATGGTAAGGAGTAGGTCGTCGGTTCGATTCCGACCATTGGCTCCATAATCAAACAGACATCAGTTTTAGAAAATTTTTGATGGGCTTCCATTGCGGAAGCCCATTGTTTGGAAAATAAAATTTCCTTGAGTTGCTTATTGGAGTATATTTATAACTGCGCTCGAACCTGCTTTATCAGAAATTCTTGAACTAAGGAAGCCGCCCCGCCGCCGCTCGCTAACGCTCGCCCAAGAGCTCTTTCATAAATATTGATTTACTATATAATGTTTCTTGGTTAGAAACTCACGGTGAGTTTCTATAAACCAAGTACATTCACAACCACAACAGAAAGGAGCCTGCAATGGCACTTAACCCTAATGTCGCTTACACGAAGTCGCCGTTCACGCAAGTCGTCCGAGACGGCGACTCTGCGGTGATTTGGCATTCACTGTTTGGCTACCCAAAAGTTGTTCCTGTTGAGACGCTCGAGTTTCTTGAGTCGTTCTCGGAGCCGACAGCGATTCATTCACGGCTTGGCGATAAACTGACCGAAAAAGACCGAGAGGCGATAGAGGAACTGCTGCGGTGTTATTTCCTTGTTCCTGAGGATTTTAACGACCGGGTATTCCTCGAAGAGCAGATGCGAGAGCGGGAAAAGGAAATCTTCAGCGGTTCGCTGATTGATTATCTCGAGCTCATCATGAGTGAGGCGTGCAACTTCCGTTGTACCTACTGCATCCACTTCAACAACTTGGAAACTTCTGATCGTATCAACAACCCCAAGAAGTTCATGCGGTACGACACGGCTAAGGAGACGGTGGATCGGTATCTCGAAATCCTTCGAGGGCACGGAAAGCGTGTTGCCGAAATCAACTTTGGTGGAGGCGAACCACTGTTGGCATGGCCAGTCATCAAGCAAGTGCTTGAATACTGCTGTGTTGCCTACGGCCCGGAATTCGAGTTTCGTTTCTCGATCAACACGAACGCCTCTCTTATCACGCCAGAGGTTGCCGCAATGCTCAAGGAGTATCAAGTCGAAATTGCTTCTAGTCTCGACGGTTTGCGCGAGGGAAATGATCGCGTCCGATTGACGAAATCGGGGGGTGGCACATTCTCTCAGATCATGCGCGGATTCGATGCGTTGACGCAAGCGGGGTACCCACTCGATGGCATTGCTGTGACAGTCACCGAAAAGAATTTTCACGAACTCGACGAGTCGATTGTCGACTGGGCAGTAGCCCGCGGCATGAAGAACGTCAGGATTGATATCGATGTTGTCGGCATGGTGGAAGTCTCAGTGGAGGATGTTGTCACTAAACTAATGCGCATTCGGCGCTACGCGGCGGCACAAGGCGTTGATGTTCCTGGCTTCTGGTCTCGACCAGCCGAGAATCTTAACGAATCAACGCTCGAAAGCCGTGTCGCGTTCTGCGGCGCAGTCCGTGGCAACAGCATATGCGTAGGCCCATTCGGAAACATCTATGGATGTGGCTACAGCACAACCCAACTCGGAAGTCTCTCGGAAATCCAATCGTTTCATGCACCCGGCACTGCCTACCATCGTTTTGTGAGAGATCATCTCACAGGAGTGATGGAGATGTGTAAAGGATGCATGATTGAAGGGCAGTGCGGCGGCGGTTGCAACATCACGCAGGAGTTCGCTCGGGCGACAAAAACCGCCAAGATTGAACGAATGTGCGACTTCTACCGCCGCATGACCCAAGAGATTCTCCGAGAACAACTGCGAGAAGTGACGGCTGCAGAGTCGGAGCTTCTCCAAACTGCAACAGAAAGGAGGTGAATGCTATGCAGAAGGCGCAGTCCGAACAGCGGCCGGCCATCAAGGTCAAGGCACTGCCGAAGCTGAAGACGCTGATGACATGTCAGCGTCCCAGCAACTGCCACTAAACGTGGCTTCACGGGGCTAAGGAAAAGTGTTACACTTACCTTGGTCCCGTTTTATTTTTATGGAAAAGTTTATTCAAAAAATTTGTAATGATTTGGTAGAACAATATAAACAAGACAAAAACGTCTTGGGTATTTTGCTATTCGGATCTGCGGCAAGAAATAAATTTGATAAATATTCTGATATTGATATATACGTCCTACTAGATAAAAAAGGTAAATTTTCAAGAAGTAATTTTGTTAAGAATGGACTGCGCGTTGATATCATTTTGAATACGATAAAAGAGGCAGCGGATTATCTCAAGGAAGATAGGAATAATTTGAGAAGAATTACTTCGCATATGCTGGCTTATGGTAAAATTCTTTTTCAAAGAAGAAAATACTTGGAAAAAATTCAGTCCATTGCTAAAAGCAACCTGAAATTGAAGACTAAATATAAAAAAGGAGAGGTTTTGATGCACAAATACTCAATAGATGACTTCTGGGGGGAGGTTCAACGCGACATCGAAAATAAAGATAGTTTAGCTTTTGGTATCGATAGCCATTTATTAGTAACCAACATTATGGAATTATTTCTTAAATTGAATGGTGAATTTTTAAGACAACCAAACGAAATAAAAAGGGTCTTGAAAAGATTGGACAGAAAATTTTCAGATCAAATAGAGAATTTCTACAGAGCAAGTAACATTCAAAACAAAAAGCAAATCCTTTCTAATTTAGTTGAGTACATCTATAAAAAATCTAAGGGGCCACTACCAAAAAAATGGTTTTTGTAAAACTATTTCGAGCGCAGTCGTAAAGACACTTCAGAATTATAAGTTTTGGCATGGAAAGAGTACATATTAGAGAAATAAAGAAATACGTTGGTCAGCAAGTAAAAATTGCTGGTTTTGTACAGATAATTCGCGATCAGGGAAGCATCAAGTTTTTAATTATTCGGGATATCTCTGGAATTATACAGGTGGTTATTACTAAAGCCAGTGCCGAAGCTATGGCAACGGCCGAATCTTTGAGTTTGGAGTCGGTTGTAGAAATAATTGGTCTAGCGAAGGAAGAAAAACAAGCACCAGACGGAATTGAAATAGCCGCAGAAAATATTTCTGTACTTTCTCTCGCTTCTCCAGAACTTCCTATCCCCGTGAATGAAAAGGGGCAAGAGGAAACGGATATACAGAAAAGATTAGATTGGCGCTGGCTTGATCTAAGAAAACCAGAAAAATCATTGATATTTAAAGTATGGACGCTGATGGAACAATCCTTCCGAGAATATTGGACACAAAATGGTTATATCGAAATCCATTCGCCAAAATTTATGAGTACCCCGAGTGAGTCAGGCGCAGAACTTTTCGAAGTTAAATATTTTGACCGCAAGGCGTATCTTGCCCAGTCACCGCAATTTTACAAGCAGATGGCGATTGCGGCAGGATTTGAGCAAGTTTTTGAAATTGGTCCTGTGTTCCGCGCTAACCAATCTTTTACTTCGCGGCACGACACGGAATTTACTGGATACGATTCTGAAATTTCTTTTATTGAATCGCATCAGGAAGTGATGCAAGAAGAATCAAAAATTATTCAATATATCTTAGAGAGAATAAAAGAAAGATATGGAAAAGAAATCTTGGCATTATACGGTCGAGATTTAATCG
>MHOB01000044.1:13491-13713 GCA_001821795.1 Candidatus Ryanbacteria bacterium RIFCSPLOWO2_12_FULL_47_9c | reverse complement strand
TTGGCAGGGAGTTTTTATATAAAAGAGCATCAATATAAAATCCGGTGCCACCTGCGATAATTGGTGTTTTGCCGTTTTCTAAAATCTGGTCGATCGCGCGTTTTGCTGCTTTTACAAAATTATCCACAGTGAACGCTTTTTTGGGGCTCGCAATATCGAGGCAATGATGCCGAATGCCGCGCATTTGGCGTTTTGTAATTTTTGCGGTTCCAATATCAAGCC
>MHOB01000044.1:7422-13409 GCA_001821795.1 Candidatus Ryanbacteria bacterium RIFCSPLOWO2_12_FULL_47_9c | reverse complement strand
CGATGTGGTTGGGCCTACGATAACAACGATTTTTGCAAGAGCTCTTGCCATAGCGCGCATTTTATCGTAAAATACGACTCGAATCAATTCTGGTCCCAGACCATAGGAGGTTGTGATGAGGGGACTTTTGAAATCAGTTCTTTTGGCGATCGCGCTGGCCGCGATCGCATCAAGCGCCGAGGCGCGGCGGACTTACGTGATCCGACCGGGTGATACGCCCGATGGGTTGCGCTCTAAGTTCACGCCGTCGCTGGCCGAGGTCAAGCGGGCGAATCCGGGGGTTGACCTCGATGTGTTGCGGGTGGGTGACACGGTCATTGATTCGCGGCATGAGGATGAGGATATTGATGCTTTCCGTCGCGAGATCGCTGATCTCAAGGCGAAGCTCGCGAGTGTCACTAGCGAGCGAGACAAGCTCAAGAGCGAACTTTCTCGCCTTGAAGCCCACGCCAGCGAACTCGAGGCGCGAGTCGCCGAGATTTCTCCGCAAGCGGCCACGGCTCGGTATTACCAAGGTCAATTCAACAGGTGGGTCGGCGCGCTCGGGGTTGCTTTAGCTGTTGCGCTGGTTACTACATGGTTGCAGGTTCGCTCGCGCGGGCGGCTCGATCGCAAGATTCTCGAAATACAAAAGGAACTTGCCGCAGAGCGCAGTGCTGTTGCTAATACGTTGGCGCAGCGTGCGCGAGCAGCGACTATTCCGCCGCTTCCGGTCGAAAAAGTCGCCAACATTAGCGCCAGGCGCTGAATGCCCAAGGCACAGTACTCAAGAGTTTGCGGGATCACCTCGCAGACTCTTTTTCTATTTGGATCAGAAATTCTTCAAGCGAAATAGTTTTTGTTTCTTTCTCTCCGCGCGTGCGTATATTTACAGTGCCAGCCGCGGCCTCTTTATCCCCGATCACAAAAATATACGGGATCTTTTGAAGTTCCGCCTCGCGGATTTTTTTGTTGATTGATTCGTTGCGTTGATCAAGTTCTGCGCGAATGTTTTGTTTTTTGAGTCGTGTTACAACATTTTGTGTATACTCTACTATCTTTTCATTTATCGTGAGCACTCGTACTTGCACGGGCGCAAGCCAGAAGGGAAATGCGCCTCCGAAATGCTCAATCAAGAACGCAATGAATCTCTCGTGAGAACCGAGTGGCGCTCGGTGGATCACATAAGCCGGTTTTTCCTTGCCATCGGAGTCTTTATAAATGAGACCAAATCGTTCCGCCGCGAGAAAATCAAGTTGGTTCGTTGAAGCAGTTTCTTCCCTGCCAATGACGCTTTTAATCTGGAAATCTACTTTTGGCCCGTAGAAAGCAGCTTCTCCTTCTACCTCTTTGTATGGCAATCCCGAGCGCCGCATTGCGTTGCGCACCAACGTTACTGCTTTTTGCCAACCTTCGGGAGCGCCTGCATATTTTGTTTTATCTTCAACAGGAAGAGAAAGCCGCATATAAAAATCTGTGATGTCGAATACTTCCTTGTACCAAAACTCGTGTAATTTCATGACATTAAGAAATTCTTCTTCCACCTGGTCTTCGCGGCAGTAAATATGCGCGTCGTTTTGTGTGAATCCGCGCGTGCGCAAAAGGCCTGCAAGCGTACCCGACAGTTCGTATCGATACACGGTGCCATATTCTGCATAACGAATCGGAAGTTCCCGATAGCTATGTGGCTCCGATTTATAACTCATATGCGTCATGGGGCAGTTCATCGCTTTTAGGTAGTAGTTGCCGTCATCAAGTTCCATCGGGGGGTACATGTTTTCAGCGTAATAGGGAATATGACCAGACATGCGGAAAAGTTCTTCTTTCGCGATATGCGGTGTTATGATGCGCTTATATCCTTGTTCATCTTCAATTTTTTTTGCGTATTTTTCAATCTCCTCACGAATTATTGTGCCGTTTGGCAACCAAAGTGGCAGGCCGGGCCCTATTTCGGGCGCAAAAGTAAAAAGTTTTAATCGCTCGCCAAGAACACGGTGGTCGCGCTTTTTAGCTTCTTCGAGCATCGCAAGATGATCGGCGAGCTCTTTTTTTGTATCAAACGCAATGCCGTAAATGCGCTGGAGCTGGGGATTTTTCTCGCTGCCGCGCCAATAGGCGCCGGCGATGCGCGTAAGCTGAAATGATTTCGGGTCAATCTCGCGCATGTTTGCGATATGCCCGCCGCGGCACAGATCCGTAAAATCTCCGGTCATATACGTGGTGAGTTCCTTGTCTTCTCTTGCGTATTCTTCGGCAAGCTCGATTTTAAACGGCTGGTCTTTGAAAAGTTTTTTTGCATCCGCAAGCGTTATTTTCTTGCCGGTGATGTCAAGCTTATGCGCGACGATATCGCGCATCGCATCTTCAAATTCCGCGAGTTCTTCTTCTTTAAATGGCTTGCCAACATCAAAGTCATAATAAAATCCGTTTTCAATTGTGGGGCCGATGCCAAGACGCGCGTCCGGATATTTTGAAAGTACGGCCATTGCCAAAACATGCGCCAGCGTATGGCGCTTTTGATCAACGAGTGATAGTTTGCCGTTTTTGTTTTTCATCAAGAGTATTCTAGAAGTTCGAATGTATTACATACCATGCTTGGGACGCCGTTTCGGTCGCTCACGCGACCCTCAACAAGGTAATATTTATCCGCTTCCAGCATGTGTCCGTACATTTTCAACGTTGATGGGAACGCAACACCTTCGATTTCATCTGTTGTATCTTGCAATTTCAAGAATACCATGGGTTCCCCCCGTCGTGTCAAAATACGCCTTATCGCTGTGAGCATACATAAAACCTTGACACTTGAAGAAGAGTGGCGTTCTTTGAGAAGTTTTATTGGTTTTGTCTCCGCGGCAAGTTTTTTAAATTTATCAAGCGGATGACCGGAAATATAGAATCCCAAAAGTTCTTTTTCCCACGTCAGTTTTTGGTCTTGCGATGCAGGAGGTCTTTTTTCGAGCGTGAGCTGAGGAACCGACGAAATATCTTCGATTAAGCCGAAAAGAGAATGCTGGTCTTTCGATTGGGAATTTGCTTCGCGCAAATACCCGAGGATTTTTTCAATGTTCTCCAGAATTTCGTTTCTTTCCGCAAGTTGATCAAACGCCCCCGATCTCGCGAGCGCCTCGATTGATTTCTTGTTGAGGTCTTTTACGGAAACTCGCTCAAGGAGATTTGCAAGCGACGTATAAGGGCCGTTTTTGTCGCGTTCTTCAACGAGAGCACGTACAATATTGATCCCGACGTTCTTAATCGCGGCGAGTCCAAAACGAATTGTTTTTTCACTCGAGACTGCAAACCGCGCGCGCGATTCATTGACGTCTGGCGGGAGGATTGTAATGTTTTCTGTAGCTGCTTCTCCGAGGAGAAATGTCATACGTTCGATATTTTTTTCTTCGGCATTGAGCAGTGACGTCATGAATTCAGTTGGATAATACGTTTTAAGCCAGGCGGTTTGATAGGCAATTGTTGCATATCCTGCCGCATGCGATCGGTTAAAGCCATAACGCCCGAATGGCTCGACCAGTTTCCAAAATTCCTGTGCGACGCGTTCGGAGCCGGTGTTTTTTATGATGCCAGAGATAAGCTTTTCTTTTTGTTCGGTGAGGAGTTTTCTTATTTTCTTCCCTACAGCTTTGCGGAGCGTGTCTGCTTGGGGCATAGTGAAGCCAGCAAGAGCTTGCGCGGCTTGCATGAGTTGTTCTTGATAAATCATGATTCCGTAAGTATTCTTGAGAACCGGTTCGAGTTTTGAATGGAGATACGTTACTTCTTCTCTGCCGTTTTTTCGCGCGATGTAATGCGGGATCGTACCCGCGTCGAGGGCGCCGGGGCGATATAAAGAAATGATCGCGATGATGTCTTCAAAGTTTGTTGGTTTTAATTCTTTAAGATAGCGAGTCATTCCGGTGCCCTCAAGCTGAAAGACGCCGATTGTTTTACCGATTGCAAGCGTTTTATAGACTTTTGGATCGTCGACCTCGAGTGTATCAATGTCGATATCTTTTCCGTGTAGTTTTTTGATGCGTTTGACTGTCTCCTCGATGATGGAGAGGTTCGAAAGGCCGAGGAAGTCGATTTTAAGAAGTCCTAGATCTTCGATTGCGTGCATTTCAAATTGCGTCACGAGCGATTCTGACTTTCCATCTCGTTCGGTGGCGCGTTGTAAGGGGACGTAGGTTACCAGTGGTTCTTTTGTAATGACCACAGCGCAGGCATGAGTGGACGCATGGCGAACTACGCCTTCAAGTTTTTCTGCGGCATCAACCATTTTTTTGACATCGGGATTTCGCGCGTAGAGGTCTTTAAGTTCAACGACGTGTTCGATGCATTCACGGAGATAGTTTTCTTTTTTTCCCTGATTGGGGTTAAAAGGCACCAGTTTTGCCACTTGATCGGCGAGCGCAAGGGGAAATCCGAGCGCGCGCCCGGCATCGCGAATGGCAGCACGGGCGGCCATGGTCCCGAACGTAATGATTTGCGCGACATGATCTTTTCCATATTTTTGCGCTGCGTATTCCAAAACTTCGTCTCGCCGTGTGTCTGCAAAGTCAAGATCGAAATCGGGCGGACTGATGCGTTCGGGATTCATGAAGCGCTCAAAGAGAAGGTTGTATCGGATTGGGTCGACATTCGTGATTTGGAGACTGTACGCGACAAGCGAACCAACTCCAGAGCCGCGCCCAGGTCCAACAATGATGCCGCGTGATTTCGCCCATTGTACGATGTCATGCACGATAAGGAAGTATTCAGCAAAGCCGGATTTCACGATGACCCCGAGTTCATATGAAAGGCGGTCCTCGATTTCTTTTGTGATAGGATTATACCTCTGGGAGAGATTTTTTGTAGCGAGTTTCGAGAGGAAACTCTCTGCAGTTTCTCCGTGTGGGAGCTCAAAATGTGGAAGCTGGAGTATTCCGAGCGGAATCTCAAGATTGACGCGCTCCGCTATTTTCACCGTGTTTTCAATTGCTTCGGGGAGGTCTTCGAACAATCTTGCCATTTCTTCTCCGGAACGAAAAGAAAAATCATCGTTTTTCATCGTCAGTCGATCGTCGTCGTCAAGGCGCGAATTGGTTTGTACTGCAAGAAGCACATCTTGTGCGGGCGCATCCTCGGAATTTGTATAATGGATATCCTGTGTTGCTACCACTGGTGTGCCGGTTTTTTCCGCCAGTTGGCGGAGCAAGTTTTGAAGATTCTCGTGATTAGGAATTCCCGGGTGATATGAAAGTTCAATAAAAAAGTTTTCAGAGCCGAAGATTTCTCTATATTCTTTCAGTAGATCCTCGGCGCGTTCCTGCTCTCCAGAAAGAAGCGCTTGAGGAATCTCTCCGCCCATGCATCCGGAAAGGGCGATGAGCCCTCCTGCATGTTTCCTCAAGGTCTCTTTATCGACCCGTGGTTTATAATAGAAACCTTCAAGGTTTGCGATTGTTGCAAGTTTGATAAGATTTTTCCATCCTTCCATTGAAGTTGCCAGCACGGTTAGATGATAGCGCTTGTGGTCGACGCCGGAGACTTTTTCGGCCAGCGACCTTTTTGCGATATACGTTTCAATGCCGAGGATTGGTTTGATATCCGCTTTCTTGCATTTTTGATAAAATTCTATTGCACCGTAGAGATTTCCATGATCGGTCAATGCGAGCGCGGGCATGTCGTATTCATGCGCCTTGTCTACAAGCGCATCAATTTTCGAGAGCCCGTCCAAAAGAGAGTAGTGGGAATGAGTGTGCAAATGGACGAATTTCATAAAGACATTGTATCGTAAAAGGACATGCTTCGGAATGCTGGACAACAAAAGAGAGTTATGCCGAAATACATCGTTGGTATCGATGAGGCAGGACGCGCCGTCTCGAAGAGACGAGCATCGTCCTACAAATATATTATAGGAATAGATGAAGCAGGACGGGGGCCGCTTGCCGGCCCCATGGTTATTGCGGCAGTGGCCGTTTTTGGAAGTCCGACTTCCTATAGGAAGTCGGACTTCCTTAAAGGCATTCGCGATT
>MHOB01000044.1:0-7378 GCA_001821795.1 Candidatus Ryanbacteria bacterium RIFCSPLOWO2_12_FULL_47_9c | reverse complement strand
CTCAAGAAAAAAGCAGCGTGTCAGTATGTGAGTGTGTCTGCGCGCAGTATTGATCAGAACGGAATTTCGCGGGCGGCGCGCGAGGCGATCGCTCGGCTCTTAAAAAAATTTCCTATCAAGCCAAACCTTGTATTACTTGATGGCAGCCTGTACGCGCCGCCCAAATACAAACAAAAAACTATTATAAAGGGGGACGAAAAAATTCCACTGATTGCAGCCGCGTCAATAATCGCGAAAGTCACGCGAGACCGCAAAATGTGCACGCTTCATAAGAAGTATCCACACTATAATTTCGCGCAGCACAAGGGCTATGGCACGCGCGCACATATGGCGGCAATCCGCCGCCACGGGCTCTCCGATATTCACCGGCGGTCGTTTTGTACAAGGATTGTTAGTTAAAAAAAAGCTGTTGTCTTTTTACTGCCGCTATGATATTCTATTACTCATGACAGTCCGGATGCGTCATACGCGATCACATACGGGAAACAGACGTTCACATCATGCGCTGAAGGTGCAGAATATCGCACAATGCCAGCACTGTGCCGCGCCCATCCGGCCCCATACAGTTTGTATGAACTGTGGAAGATATCAGGAAAGACAGGTGGTTGATGTATTAAAAAAACTTACAAAGAAAGAGAAGAAACGGAAACAAAAAGAACTCGCGGCGCAGGAAGCCGAAGCTGCGGAATCGAAACCGCTGGACGCAGCATCTCTTTCAAAAAAGTAACAATGGCACAACAATAAACACAATCGCACCTTAAAAATATCCATGGCATCACGACATCTTGCGCGCTCTATGGCAATGCAGGCGCTCTACGAGTGGGACTTTAATAATGTCGATGACACAAAGATAGATGAAATCATCACTCGTGTCATTGATGAATTTGGTCCTGGTTTTGACGATAAAAATTTTGTTTATGATATTGTCCATAAAGTGCTTGAAAAACGGAAAGAAATTGATGCGATTATTAAACACGCAGCTCCTGAATGGCCACTGACTCAAATCGCGACGATCGACCGTAACGTGCTTCGTATTGGTCTTTCGGAACTTCTTTTTGGCAATTATAAAGATGTTCCCCCGAAAGTGGCCATTAACGAAGCAATAGAGCTTGCGAAAACATTTGGAGGTGAGAATTCAGGAAAATTTATAAACGGCGTGTTGGGTACCGTGTACCGCGAGCTTGGTGAACCTGGAAAAGATGATGGGTCAAAAAAATACAGTCCCGAAGAGCTCGAGAAGCTTCCTATCGAACGCCGCGCCGGGGCCGTTGTGATGAGGGGTGATAATGTAGCATTGGTGCATGATGTTTTTGGATATTGGACATTGCCCAAGGGGCGTATCACGCTTGATGAAAGCGATAAAGACGGCGCCCTGCGCGCTGTTATGCATGAACTTGGATTGCGGGATCTTGAAATCGAAAAGAAGATCTGTGAAAACCAATATATTGCACATGATCCCGAAACAGGACCTGTGCGGCGGCGGGTCGTTTATTTTTTGGCGCGAACGTCGCAAGAGGACTTGCATCTTAAAGAGTCTGGCGGACTTGTGGAAGCCCGATGGTTTCAAAAAGGCGAAACCGAGTCCCTCAAAATGTATGATGATATTAGAAAGATTTTAAATGATATATGATTGATATAGTGAGTCTTGAGAAAAGAACAGGCGTGCGATTCAAAAATAAAAAACTTCTTACGCAGGCGCTGACGCACCGTTCCTATATTAATGAAAACCCATCGTTCGCATTGGGCCATAACGAGCGTCTTGAATTTCTTGGGGATGCGGTTCTTGAACTTGTTATTACCGAGGCTCTTTTTAATCAGTATCCAGAGAAACCCGAGGGAGAACTCACATCTTTACGTGCCGCCCTTGTCAACGCAGAGATGCTTGCGGCGATCGCGTCTGGTCTTGGTTTGAATAATTACTTATTGCTCTCGCGCGGAGAGAAAAAAGATACTGGCCGCGCGCGTTCCTATATATTGGCAAATACTTTTGAAGCGTTTGTTGGTGCGCTTTATATAGATCAGGGGCATGAGGTGTGTTCTCGTTTTATTATTGACCACGTTTTTTCTCATCTCAACGAAGTGATTGAGAAGAAACTCTGGAGAGATCCCAAAAGCGCATTTCAGGAGGATGCACAAGAACAACTTGGTATTACTCCGAATTATCGTGTTTTGCGCGAAGCGGGACCTGACCACGCAAAGCAATTTTCCGTAGGTGTCTATGTGGGCGATGAACTGGTTGCACAGGGAAGCGGCCCCTCAAAACAGGACGCCGAAATTGAAGCCGCGCGGAAGGCGCTTGAAAAGAAAGGCTGGGCATAGCGATATGCAATTAAAGAGTTTGACGCTTTCAGGGTTTAAGTCGTTTGGGAAGACGACTATTTTCGAATTTTCATCACCTGTTACCGCGATCGTTGGGCCGAATGGGTCAGGAAAGTCCAATGTCGTAGAGGCAATACGATGGGTGCTCGGAGAGCAATCTATGAAGTCACTGCGGGGGAAAAAGGGCGAGGATCTTATTTTTAACGGTTCTGAATTGTCAGCGCGTCTTGGACGAGCGGAGGTGAAACTGGTTTTTGATAATTCACAGAGGCGTTTTCCGCTTGAATTTGATGACGTGGTGGTGGCGCGACGGGTGATGCGCGATGGAACTAACGAGTATGTACTTAACGGTTCTGTCGTCCGTCTCAAAGACATTTATGGAATGCTTGCGGTCGTCGGTCTTGGCTCGACCCAGCACCATATTATTTCGCAGGGCGAGGTTGATCGTATTTTATGGGCATCACCACGCGAACGTCAGGAAATGATCGAGGAATCTTTGGGACTCAAGGAATATCATCTCAAAAAACGGGAGGCAGAACGGAAACTTGCCGAGACGGCGGCAAATGTAAGACAGGTTGATTTACAAAGAAAAGAACTTGCCCCGCATCTTAAATATCTTGCGCTTCAGTCGGAGAAAATGCGCGCACATGAGGATTTCAAGAAAGAGCTCGATGAAAAGGTCCGCCGATATATATCTTGCGAACACGCAACAATAATTGCGCTTGAGCAAATGGATCGGGAAGAAGAAAAACCGTTTCTAGAAAAACGCAAAGAACTTGAACATGAAATTTCTGTACTTACTCACGAGATCCATGCGGCGGAGAAGACATACTCCGGCGTGCATATGAATAAAGAGATAAATGAGAAACTTGTAGATCTTGATGAAAAACAGAAAAATCTCAACAGAGAACTCGGTCGGGTGGAGGGCGCACTTTTGACGGAGGGAAACAATGAGGTGGGCACGGTCTCTCCGGCGGAATTTCTGCGTGAGCTCGGGGATGCTATTTTGTTTGTAGATGGCCTCATGCAGAAAGATAGTTTTGAGAGTTTAAAGTCTGGATTGAAAGACATAAAAGTAATGTTGGAGTCGCTCCGGAAGCTCTGTCGGGGAGAAAAGAGAGCAAAGGAAGGTGATTCAGGACTGCGGGAGAAAAAACGCGTGCTCGGTGAACAGTTGCGTGAAATCGAAAAAAAGATTAACGACCTCCGGGAACAGCAACAAGAAGAAACTACAAAGCGCGAGAGTATACTCGGGGAACTTCGTGAGCAAGAGCACCATATTCGCGAGTATGAGCATGAATTGGAGTCGGTTCGGGAAAAGCTTCGCGAAGTTGAGTTTGCTAAGGAAAAACGCCATGAGCGGCGCGCGGAACTTGCAAATTTCATTCGCGATATGAGAATAGATGGCGAGCAGAAAACTGGCAACGTATTTCGCGATGACGCCGAACGCCATACTTTGGTACGAGCGATTGAGCGCTTGCGCATTAAATTAGAAGAAGCGGGTGGTATTGATGGTTCTGTGCTTAAAGAATTTGATGAGACCAAAAATCGGGATGAATTTTTGGAACGCGAGCTCGAAGATCTTAGGAAGGCGGTACGATCTCTCGAGGGTCTTATGAAAGAACTTGACGGAACACTTAAAGAAAAGTTCGTTGGGGGACTCCGCAAAATAAACGAGCAGTTCCAATCTTATTTCAAACAGATGTTTGGAGGAGGGAAAGCATCGCTCTACGCCGTAAAGCCGGAGAAGAACGAAGATGGGGAGGAAGATAATACGGCAGGGGGCGTAGAAATATCAGTTGATGTGCCGCGCAAACGTTTGCGTTCGCTTGATATGCTTTCGGGTGGAGAGCGCGCGCTTACGTCAGTTGCGCTTCTTTTTGCGATGTCCGCAATTCATCCGCCCCCGTTTTTGGTTCTTGATGAAACGGACGCGGCACTCGACGAGGCGAATTCCGGACGATATGGAGATCTTGTTGATGAACTCTCACGGAAGTTGCAACTTGTTATTATCACTCATAATCGTCAGACAATGGAACACGCGGGCGCACTTTTTGGTGTCACCATGGATAGCGCGGGTTTCTCGCGGATTCTTTCACTTAAATTTGAGGAAGCAAAAGAATACGCGAGTACCGAATAGTACTACATCGGTTTGATTTTTCTAAGAAAGTGTTGTAATATCCCGTTATGCTCAAAATTCGCTTACAACGGGTAGGGCGTAAACATGATCCCAATTTTCGGGTAGTTTTGATGGACTCGAGGCGTGCTGCAAAGAGCGCGAAAGTGAATGAGATTCTGGGGCAGTATGAACCGCGGAGAAAACATATAAATCTCAAGCGGGAGAGGATTGAATACTGGCAGTCAAAAGGCGCTCAACTTACAAATACCGTGCGTGATCTCCTCAAACGCGGCGGGGGATCAAAGTAATACCCTTGCAATTTTTTCTGTTTCTGCTATAATGCGTTTATCTTACGGAAAGGTCGTTTTTTACCGCATAACAGCATATTCAGTACCATGTCAGAACTTGCAGATCAGAACTTTCTTGAGTACGTGGTGAAAGCTTTGGTAGATAATCCCAACGACGTCAAAGTTGACCGCAAGGTTGATGAGATGGGGGTTCTCCTTACCCTTCACGTAAACCCAGAAAATATGGGTCAAGTGATCGGCCGGAGCGGAAATACAGCTAAAGCGCTACGAACTCTTCTTCGCGTTGTTGGCATGAAGCACAATGCCCGCGTTACCCTCAAGATTGAGGAGCCCGAAGGGGGCCGCAGAACTCCGGCGGCGGAAAAGAAAGACATAGATGATTTGGGTGATTTGAAACTCTAATCATTGCATTTTAGAATAACAAACCCCCTGCTTCGCGCGGGGGGTTTGTTTCTCTAGGGTTTTTGCTTTGACTTTTTCATATGCTAATCTCGAAATATGCGATTTACTATTCTTACCTTATTTCCAAAAGCATTTGATTCGTATCTGGGCGAATCTATTTTGAAGCGTGCGCGAGAAAAGAAGCTGATAAAAATTGATATTGTTGATATCCGGAAATTTACGAGTGACAAACACCATACGGCCGATGGCAAGCCCTACGGCGGCGGGCCGGGGATGGTGATGATGGCGGAGCCGATATTGCGCGCGGTCGGCTCATTACTGAGATCGGATCTCAGGGGACGCTGGAGGAGAAAGGTTTTTATTCTTTCAGCAGCTGGCAAACAATTCAACAGTAAAATGGCAAAAAACTTGTCGCTGAACACCGATCACTTGATACTTATTGCTGGTCATTATGAGGGGATTGACGAGCGTGTCAAAAAGGCGCTTAAGGCAGAGGAGGTTTCGATTGGTGATTATGTGCTCACAGGAGGTGAGCTTCCTGCGATGGTCTTGATAGACGCCATCGCGCGTCATATTCCCGGAGTACTTGGCAAGCGCGAGTCGCTCGAGGAAAGGCGCTTTGGCATTGGCGTACCGGTTTATACGCGGCCGGAGGCGGTGGCGTATAAAGGCAAAAAATACCGCGTGCCGCCCGTACTCTTGTCGGGCGACCATAAGAAGATCTCCGCGTGGCGCAGCAGGGCGTGATATAATAAAATCATGCTTTTATGGATACCGCTTGCGGTGGGATCGTACTTTTTCAGCGCACTTTCCCAGACAGTAGACAAGGTGCTCGTCAGTACAAATCGTCTTAGTCCGCTTGCGTATGCGTTTTATACTGGTCTTTTCAGTATATTCCCGCTTATCGTTTTTGCTCCTGTTGGATTTGAATTGATACCTTTTGGCATTTTTTTCTTGGCGTTTCTCTCCGGTGCCGCACTTGTGATGGCGCTCTATTTTCTTTATTCCGCGCTTTCTTCCGGCGATGCTTCGCGCGCGGTTCCCCTTGTTGGCGGCGCTTCCCCAATATTTATTCTCATTTTTTCGTATATCTTTTCGGGAGAAGTAATATCGCTTGAAGAGTTTCTTGCACTTTTTCTTTTGATCGTGGGCGGTGTCTTACTTTCACTTGAATTTCGGGAAAAAGAGGCGCGTTTTAACGGAAGGGTTGTTATATTTTCTCTTGGCGCGGCGTTTTTCTTTGCCTCATCGTTTTTTTTATCGAAAGAATTATTCAAAGCGCTTGAAGAAGTATCGATATCGCGCGCTCCTTTTTTTGTTGGTTTTTTCTGGGGTCGTTTCGGTTCTCTTGTTACTGCTTTTTTTATGCTTTGTATTCCCGGTGTTTGGCTGAAAATCCGTGAAGTTTCGCGTACGGCAGAGCGCGGCTCGGTTAGTCTTTTTGTGATCAATAAAGTCATCGCGGGTGGGGGGTTCTTCTTATTGAACATTTCCATTTATTTTGGTCCGGTCAGCATTATTAATGCCATGAAGGGGCTTGAGCATTTTTTTGTTTTTATTCTTACTGCGTTTGCAACGTCTTTTCTACCCCATGCGCTCCGGGAATCATTTGATGCACACTCGGTTGTAGTGAAATTGATTGGCACGACGTACATTGCAACAGCCCTCGTCTTATTGATCGCGTGATTATGAGAATGATATTAAGAGCGGTAAAGTACATTTTTCTGGTTTTTGTTGTTGGTTTTTTTGTTTTTCTTCTTCTTATACAGCGCGTGCCGCGAAAAACACCAAGACTTTATGGTGTTACGTTTGTCCCCCAAGCGGCTGAAGCGCTTGGTCTTGATTGGAAAGAAGTATATCGTGCGTTGTTCGACGATCTCGGAGTCAGGAACGTACGGATATCGGCTTACTGGGACGAGATTGAGAAAGAAAAAGATTCTTTCGATTATTCGCGCCTTGATTTTCAGGTCGAGGAAGCGCAGAGACATGGTGCGCGTATCATTTTTGTAATTGGCAGGAAAGTGCCGCGGTGGCCCGAGTGCCACATTCCCAAATGGGCGAAGGATCTTACACTCGAAAAGCAGGACAACGAACTTTTTGATTATATGGGGAAGGTTATCCTTCGCTATAAGAACTTTCCCGCGATCATAATATGGCAAGTTGAAAACGAACCATTTTTACCCTTTGGCGAGTGTCCTGATTTTGGAGCAAAGAGCGTCGACGCGGGCAT
>MHOB01000043.1:6123-6972 GCA_001821795.1 Candidatus Ryanbacteria bacterium RIFCSPLOWO2_12_FULL_47_9c | reverse complement strand
AGAAGTAAATTTAAGCCCCGAAATCCGCATAGGATATGTGCCGCAGAAAATTGACTTGGAAAGGGATCTGCCGATTACTGTCAAAGAATTTTTGGCTTTAAGAAGCCGCTCGGCTCCGGAAAAAGCGCTTGAAGCAGTTGATTTGGCGCCAACTTTTTTAAATAAAAGAATTGGGGAGCTTTCCTCCGGGGAGCTTCAAAGAGTCCTTATCGCCTGGGCGATAATCGGACACCCCGATTTGCTTTTATTTGACGAGCCCACTGCGAGCGTTGACGTTGCCGGCCAAAGAACCGTGTATGAACTTTTGCATAAGCTTCAGGAAGAATACAATCTTGCTTTGATTTTAATCTCTCACGATCTTACCGTGGTTTACCGCTATGCCAACAAGGTGCTTTGTTTGAATCGACAGCAGGTATGCTTCGGCGCTCCGGACGAAGTTTTAACGCCCGCGGAACTTGCCAAATTATACGGCGGAGACAGAAAATTTTATCACCATGCTCACCCCTGAATTGCAGATTTTTATAGCGGGCTTCCTGATCGCGGCTGCCGGAGGGATGCTCGGGTCCTTCGCGCTCCTTCGCCGCATGGCATTGGTTGGGGACGCACTTTCGCACGTTGCGCTTCCGGGAATCGCGTTGGGAATTTTATTAAATTTTAATTTATTTTTAGGCGCGGGGGCGTTTTTGGTTTTAGGGACTTTGGGCATCTGGGCGGTTGAACATAAAACCAAACTGCCGGTGGATACTTTGGTTGGCGTGTTTTTCACCCTGGCTTTGGCCATCGGAGCGCTGATTACTCCGGAGGAGGAAATTTTAGACGCTTTGTTCGGGGATATTACCCAAATAAGCC
>MHOB01000043.1:2882-6101 GCA_001821795.1 Candidatus Ryanbacteria bacterium RIFCSPLOWO2_12_FULL_47_9c | reverse complement strand
GGGATATTACCCAAATAAGCCAGTTGGACTTTTGGCTTGCCGTTGCTGGCTCCCTGGTTATAATGGCGCTGCTTTTGTTTTTCGCCCGCCGCTTCACGCTTTCTTTGATTTCTCCGGATCTCGCGCTCTCGGCAGGGTTCCGGCCTCATCTTTTGGAACTTTCGTTTCTTTTGATTTTCGCTTTGACCGTCGCGGTCGGAATTAAATTTGTCGGCGCCCTGCTTATGGGCTCGCTTATCATTATTCCCGCGGCGACTTCGCGGAACATCGCGCGCAGCATGAACCAATACATAACACTCTCCGTGATTTTAGGAATTTTAGGCGCGATTTTGGGCATTTTAATTTCGCGTTTTTACGGCTTGCCTCCCGGCCCGGCATTCGTCCTCTTCGCCGGCGCGCTCTTTTTTATCTCAATCTTTTTCAGGAGGTGATTTTTGAATTTTTCATGCCCCTTTACTTTCTAACAAACTTGTAATATAATCTGCGTATGGAGAAATCACCGACTCCTGAAGACAATTTTGACCAACTTTCGCGCGAGCGGAGGGCGTTTAGAGAAGCGGTAAAAGGCAAAGATGCGCCGGAAGGCGTTATAAAATTGGCATCGGAGGAAATTAAAGCGAACAAAGAAAAACTCAAATCTTTCGGCTGGAGCATAGAAAAAGAAGGTGGGCTGAAAAAAGCCAAAGAGCGGCTTAAAAAAGGCGAAACGGCGGCTAACGAACCTTTTGGCGGAGGAATAGATGAGTCGGCGGCCGCTGAAGCTATGGGCGAGCGGGCAGGAGTGTTTAGAGAAATCGCAAAACTTTCCAAAAAACTTGATAAAGCCCGCGACTTTGAAATGGAGCAGTTTTTTAAGCTAAAAAGCGATCCTTTGGCTAAGAAAGCCAATGAAAAAATACTTAAAGCGGCGCGCGATGAAAAACAAGGCCTGGGAACAAAATTTTCGGACATACAAAAAGAAAATCCGAAAGAATTCCGGGCTTTTGAGTTAATCCGATATGCGGAAGATATTTATCAAGAAGGCCATATTGTTAAAACAGCATCCGTTGATAAAAATTTTGAGAGGATCAGCAGAAATATGCTTTTAGGCAAGCCGATGTTCCTGCACGGCCCCACGGGCACTGGAAAAACTTCCCAAGCCCGCTCCGCGGCGGAGCGTTTCACCGGCAACGCGGCCGAGATGGTTTACTGTAATCCGCAGATGAGAGAATCAGCGGTTTGGGGCAAAACCGGCATCCGGCCGGCAAAAGGAGGGCAAGCAGGCGCCATTGAAACCGTGGATATTTTCGGGCCGCTGGCCAAAGCCATAAGCGAAGGCCGGCCGATTATTTTTGACGAATTCACGGCTCTTCCAAAAGAACAGATGGTATTCATTAAAGGTATTTTCAACGCCAAACCGGGGGATACGGTAAATATAACCGGCAACGGCAGAATGAAAATTACGCCGGGCTTTCAGATGATTTTCACAGCTAATCTTAAATCGGAAAAAAATCCGGAGCGGCAAGATTTGCCTCCGGAAATCGCCCGTGAATTTGAACAAAATAACATCAAAATCAATTATCCGCCAAAAAACGAATCCTACGAAATTATGCTGGCTCGCCTTATGAATCCCGACGGCTCAATTGACGCTTCGTGGACGACCCTAAACGAAACTTTGCCGAAGCTGGCCGAGGCGATGGAAGAAATCCAGATTGCCTACACCGGGACTTTGCGTCCGGAAACCGCGAGGATTACCGGTTCAATGGACGCGGGGGGAAAAACGCCGGGCCTTAAAAAATTTGTGATGACCCAAGGCACTATTGAAGCGATGTTTGACGATTGGAAAATTTCCCAAGAGCGGGATGAAAAAAAATCTTTTGCCGAACACATTGACCAGCGCTTAAAAATCGGGCTTACTTTTGAGGAATATCCTTTGGCAGACCGCATTTTAGCCGCGCGCATTCTGGCTTCAAAGGGATTTTTGCGCACGCTTAATCACGAAGAGCTCGGCTTGCCCAATGATGTTTTTAATTTTGACGCGGCCAAAAAACTGCGCGGAAACGAAAAAGCGCTGGCGGAGCTTGTTCGCGAATCCGGCGATGTAAAACGCATATCCTTAAAAGAACTAGCCGACCTTGACCCCTTTAACGTTCGCCGGACAAGCGCCATGGAAAAAGCGGCGAAAATGCTGGGTGGAAAAGGCAACCGCGAGAACAAAGGAAAATCAGCGGGAGAGGCCGTCGTGCTTGCTCGCTACGAACAGGAAACCATAGAGCTGGACATTGAAAAAAGTTTGGAATCGTTCGTTGCTTTCTACGAAAAGCACAATATAGATTTGCCCTCCGATTTTGGAGAAAAAATCAGAGATATCTGGACGAGAAATAATGCGGAAATGCAGGAAAGCGCCGAAAAACAGGGTTTTGACGAAATATTGCTTATCCCCGAAGGATTATCTTTGCCGGAGCTGCACGAAAAAATGGCCGAGGGTTATGAAAAAACATACGAAGGGGGCAACTTCGAAGAAGGTGGATCTTTCGCGGGAGTAAAGGAGGCCGAAAACGAAACCAGAATCGTGCTTCTGCATAAAAACCGGGCGCAAAACTTAAAAGACAGGCCGGAGCTAGAAGCCACTCTTGGAAAAACAGGAGAGTTTTTCGCGAAGCATGAAGAACCGCTTACTCTCACGGATTATCTTATTTATCAGAGAAAGTATTTTGAGGAAACAAATCAGCACTTAGACACTGTTGGCTGGATTTGGCTTCCGGGTTCAAAAAGCGGCGGTCGCTTTGTCGCCGCGCACTGGCATCCCGGCAGCCGGAAGCTCTATGTGTATGCCAATGGTGCTGGCCATTCAAACGATACTCTTGGCTGCCGCCTCTCCCGCTGTTTTAAATAAGTAGCTTGTAGCTTGAGATTTGTTTTTTTTGATTTTTTCGGCGAGTATGGTCGGCTTTCTTTTATTTATTGCCGCCGGCCTGCCGAAAGCTTGCGAGAACGTCTAAGGCGGCAATGAATTTTGCCGATAAACTTTTCGCCAGGTTTTGAAAATAGAACAGCAGCCCGATGCCAAGGATTTTATTTACATCCTTAATGCAATAAGCGCGGTTTCCAATGTTGCGATGGATGGCTCGGGCTACGAAGAGGCGGCGGTCGCTTTGTCAGCGCGAACTGGAATCCCGACAACCGAAAGCTCAATGTGAATGCCAATGATGCCGGCAATTCAAACGATAATCTTGGCTG
>MHOB01000043.1:1544-2875 GCA_001821795.1 Candidatus Ryanbacteria bacterium RIFCSPLOWO2_12_FULL_47_9c | reverse complement strand
TCCCGCCGTTCTATTTTAAGTTTCTGGCGTATTTGATCCATCCTTGGGCCATTCTCCCGCATTCCTGAAGGGCTTTTTGCTCTTCAAGATATTTTCTCTGTTCTATTATTCCGCAATTTAAAGCAATGCGATAGAGAATTTTCAAAATTTCTATTTTGCCGTTTATCCGCACCAAAATCCTTTCTTTTTCAAATTTGCTTGAACTGTTGGCGTGAACGATAAACTCAACGGCTTCCAATATTGTTTTTTCAATTTTTTCCCCAAGGGCATACCGTTCGTGTTTTGGAAACGAGTTGATGTTTTTATGCGCCGATTTATACGCGATGACCAGCTTAGCCATTAAAGGTATTTCCAATTTCTCAAAATCATTATGAATGTTTTCCATATAAAATATGATGAATTATTTTCTATTGATAATCTGTTTCTGGCGTGGAGCAGATTCCGTTCAGGTAAAGCCTGGAAATATGACATTATGTCGTTTGAGCATCATTTAGAAAATAACATCTTCGCTTTATATGAAGAGCTTCACTCAAGAACTTATAAACATTCCCAATACGAGCATTTTATCGTCTTTGATAAAAAGAAAAGGGACATACATAAAGCTTGCGTAAAAGACCGCCTCGTCCATCAACTGCTTTACGATTATCTTTCAAAAATTTTTGAACCAATATTCATAAGCGATTCTTACTCTTCAAGAAAAAACAAGGGGTCTCACAAAGCCGTAATGGCGTTTAAATACTTTATGAAACTCGCTGGCGGCAAGGGCGCCGGCTGTTTTATCTTAAAATGCGACATAAAAAAATATTTTGATTCGGTTAATCACGATATTCTTTTGGATATAATTAAAAAGAGAGTTTGCGATGACGAAATTTTTGGAATAATCAAAGAGGTTACGGAAAGTTTTGTGCGCAAAACGGATTGCGGTTTGCCTCTCGGCAATATAACTAGCCAGATTTTCGCGAATATTTATCTAAACGAGCTTGATTGGTTCGTTAAACGGAAGTTGAGGGCGCGCTTTTACATAAGATATAACGACGATTTCGTCATCATCGGCGCAAACAAGAAAAAGTTACTGCATTATCTTGGTGAAATTAGGCGGTTTGTTTCCGAACGGCTCAAATTGGACGCGCCGCCGGAAAAATGCGAGTTAAGAAAATCAGCTTGGGGAGTGGATTTTTTGGGGTTTGTTGTTGCTGACAATTTTACGCTTTTGCGAAACACGACCAAAAAAAATATGGCGGCGAATATCAATAGAAACAACATTGCCTCGTACTTGGGGCTCTTGTCGCATTGCGATTCTTTTAATTTAAAATTAAAGATTTTGGCCGACT
>MHOB01000043.1:1274-1433 GCA_001821795.1 Candidatus Ryanbacteria bacterium RIFCSPLOWO2_12_FULL_47_9c | reverse complement strand
TGAATTTGTGGAAAAATACCGTGATTTTTTTGAGCACTACGCCCGGGGCAGGGTGAAATTTGAACCTGCGCCGGCGGGGCTTGATACTTTCGCTTTTGATTTGGAAAAAGACACTATTTATATAAATTCCCGCTTTTACAAAGAGCTTGAGTTTTCCGA
>MHOB01000043.1:439-1033 GCA_001821795.1 Candidatus Ryanbacteria bacterium RIFCSPLOWO2_12_FULL_47_9c | reverse complement strand
CGAGGTCGCGCTGGAAGTGCGCGAAAAACTTGACGCGCTTAAAGAAATGAAAACGGAAGACGGAGATAATTTCTTTAAAATTTTAACCAGTCCGGACGTGCCGATGTCTTTCAGATTTTCTCTCCAAAACGAATACATCTGGCCCGTAGTTAAAGAGCTTTTGGATGAAGATATGAAAGAAAAAAAAGGCGGCGAGAAAAAAGGAGGTAAAAATAACGGCGGCAAAGAAGCGAAAGCTGATCCGAACAAAATATTTAAAGAAGCGTATGGGCGCGCGAAAAAAAGAGTGCCCAACGCCGTGCCGACCGAAGAAATTGAAAAAGCGTTCAAAAAATGGCAAACAGCGAATTCAGAAAATCAGCTTGACCGCGCGGACAAAGAATACGCCGAAAAATTAGGCGTCAAAAAAGAGGATTTGCAAAAATATCGCGACATAGTAAAAAAACTTGAACAGATCAAAAATCCCGAAACGAACGTCGGTATAGTTGAAGAGCTTCGCAATCTTATAGCAAAAATAATAGCCAGGCGGCTGAAGCCGGCGATGGCGCCGCGGTATCCGGTTGAGGAAGGCGAAGAGTTGGTTGATCCGGCGGA
>MHOB01000043.1:0-368 GCA_001821795.1 Candidatus Ryanbacteria bacterium RIFCSPLOWO2_12_FULL_47_9c | reverse complement strand
AAGGCCAAAAATTCGGCGAGGTGGAAATTACGCTTATTTGCGACCGTTCAAGTTCCATGGATGGCGAAAAACTTATTGAACAGCAAAAAGCCGCCGCGCTTATGATGGAAGCTCTGAAGGAATTCGCGGACTTATGCGACGAAGAGCGGGTAAATATGGAAAAACCTCTTGAGGTGCGATCCGAAATTTATTCGTTCCAACAAGACAGCGATGATTCAAGTCCTCTTAAAAAAATGTCAAAGGAGTTGGGAGAAAAAGAACGGATAGAAATTACCTCCGTTTTATCTTCGGCTCCCGGAGGCACAACCGATTTCATTCCGCTTGAGACTATCGCCTCCGGAATAGACGAGGAGCTTTTTCATAAAATT
>MHOB01000042.1 GCA_001821795.1 Candidatus Ryanbacteria bacterium RIFCSPLOWO2_12_FULL_47_9c | reverse complement strand
AACGAAAAAGTGTTCGAGGTGTTGGAGAACATTAATTAAATCCTATGCTTATACCAACAGTCATCGAAAAATCAGGATACGGCGAGCGCGCTTATGATATTTATTCGCGGCTTTTGAAAGACCGCATCATTTTTCTTGGCGGCCAGATCAACGATCAGGTTGCGAACGCGATCATCGCCCAATTTTTATTTTTGGAACTCCAGAGCCCGAAAGAAGACATTAACTTCTATATTAATTCGCCGGGCGGATCAGTAACCTCAACCCTCGCGGTCTACGACACCATGCAACACGTAAAACCAGATGTCTCGACAACATGCGTTGGAGTCGCCGCTTCCGGCGGCGCCATTTTGCTTGCGGCGGGCGCAAAAGGAAAACGTTTTGCTCTCCCCAATTCAGAGGTGATGATACATCAGGTACTGGGCGCCGCCGAAGGGCAGGCAACAGAAATTGAAATTGGTGCGCGGCATATTCTCAAGATCAAGGACCGCCTCAACAAAATTCTCGCTAAACATACCGGGCAGTCGTATGACAAGATTGAAAAAGACACCGACCGCGATTTTTTCATGGATCCCGACGAAGCCAAAAAATACGGCCTCATCGATGAAGTGATCAGAGTGAAAAAATAAAAAAGTCGCCCAAGATTCAAGGTCTTTGAGCGAGTTTACTATCCGGAGCGGTTCGACCGGAGTTGAGACTGCCGCGAGGTAAATTCTACCGTGGCGGTAACGAATCCGAGCCACGCCACGAAAGCCACTGGGACAATGATCACAAGCATCCACCGTAATCCCTGATTATAGAAATACCAAGGCACGTGCATGAAGAGATAAAGGGATGAAAAAATGTTCACAACTGCCATGGTCATTGACAGATTGGTTTCCCCCACTTCAGCGTACCTTTCTGCCAAAGTCTGAACGAACACGGCCGCGAGACAAAGAACCAGCGTTACGAAGAACGAAACCCAAAAGAGCATAAAGCCCCCCCCTTTTTCTGTCTGTGCCCAAATTAGCAGTTAAAAAGCTAGACGGTCAAACAAACTTAGTGGCTAAGCCACTAAGTACTCAGAGATCCACTTTAATAGGGTTACCCTTGGTTTTACACCAACAATCTCGGCAATAAATTGATCCCCGTCATCTCGGCGGGGACCGAGAGGCCCATGAGATCAAGAACCGTGGGGGCAACATCGGCAAGCACCCCTTCAATTCTGGTAAAATTCTCCTCGATTTCCTGCGGGGTCCGCGCATGGGGTCTTTTAAACTGTTGCGCAATCAAGAAAAACGGGATCGGATTTGAAGAATGTTTCGTGCGCTTCTCACCCGTAAGCCGGTAGCGTTTTTCCTCCGCATTGCCGTGATCGGCAGTTACTACAAGCACCCCGCCGAGTTTCGTTACCCCCTCTTTAATTTTGGCAAGGCACTCATCTATAACTTCAATTGCTTTGACAACCGCCTCAAAATTGCCGGTGTGCCCTACCATGTCTGGATTTGCAAAATTAATAAGCACAAGGTCGTATTTTTCCATTTCAGAAAGCGTAGCTTCAGTAATCTCGCGCGCTGACATTTCCGGTTTTTGATCAAACGGCACGCGCGCAGACGGCACGAGCTTCCGGTCTTCCCCCGAAAACGGCTGTTCTTTCCCGCCGTTGAAAAAGTACGTAACGTGGGCATATTTCTCGGTTTCAGCGACATGGAGCTGTTTTTTATTTGCATAGGAAACCACGCGCGCGAGGGGCCACTCAATATCAAGCGGAGGAAACGCGACGTGCGCCGCGAGCCCTTTTTCATATTCAGTCATGGTAACAAAAAAGAGGTTTGGTATTTTTGCGCGCTCAAATTTACTAAAATCTTCATCCAAAAAAGCATGGGCAAGCTGCCGAACGCTGTCTTCCCGAAAATTAAAAAATATCACGGAATCGCCCTCTTTGATTCTTCCGCGGGGATTCCCCTTCTCGTCCGCAAGCCATGCGGGCGCAAAAAACTCATCCGTTACGCCTGCGGCATACGAATCATCAATATACTTTCGCGGATTTTCAAAATGCGCGCCTTTTTTTCCTGTCAGACAATCATATGCCTCTTCCGTAAAATTCCACCGCTCTTCGCGATCCATGGAAAAGTGGCGTCCAATGAGCGACGCAATATAGACCCCGCGGTTTCCCGCGCGCATTCGTTCTTCCAGCTGTGGAATAAATTTTTTCATTTCCTGTGCGGGAGCGTCGCGGCCGTCACCAAAAAGATGGAGCGCTACATCCGGTATCTCCTCCCGTTTCACAAGTTCCAAAAGCGCATAAAGATGGTCGGCGTAGGCATGTACGGAACCCGAAGAAAAAAGTCCCATAATATGGAAGGTCCCTTTCGTCGTCCTTATGTTGGCACATGCATCTCGAAATGCGGTATTCTCAAAAAAAGTTCCATCCTGAATTGAGACAATAATACGCGGAAGATGATGGTAGAGTACCCGTCCCGATCCCATGGTGAGATGCCCGACCTCCGAGTTTCCTTCCTCACCCCACGGTAATCCAGCGGCGATCCCCGATGCCTGCAATGTTGTAAATGGATACCATGCGGTAAATTCATCGAACGTCGGCTTTTTTGCTTTTTGGAGCGGAGACTCCCCTGGCAAGGTGTTAATACCAAAGCCATCAAGTACCACAAGAACAACCAGTTTAAACTGCATAGAATTAGTGTAGCACAATTTGACTGGGTAGGATTTATCCGCGCGGTTCTCTGCGACGAGTTTGACAGAGAAGCTAAAAAACACTATGATAGAAAAAAGAATATGTCATTTATGAGCTATAAAACATCATTATATGGAACTTGGAACGCAACCAATTGTTGCGGCGGTCTTGATACTTACGGGAACCGCTCTGGGATATGCCCTCCGGAAGATCATCGCTCAACAAAAAAAGAACTCGATAGAAATCGAAATACAGAAACGAGAACTTCAGGTAAAAACTGAAACGCAAGGCGCAATTCTTGAAGCAAAACAGAAAGCGTCGGAAATTCTCGAAGAAGCAAAAGCCGAGGAAAAACGGCGTGTTGGTGAAATACGCAAAAGCGAGGAACGAATAAGCCACAAGGAAGAAGTTCTTGAAAAAAAACTTGTTGATTTCGAGCAAGAAAAAAAGGAACTAAAAGAAAAAGTTGAACGGGTTCGCGCCGTTCAGGAAGCGCTTAGAGAAAAAGAGGCGGAAAAACAGCGAGAACTCGAGCGCGTCGCTCACCTGTCAGAAGAAGAAGCAAAACAAGCGCTTTTTTCAGCTATCGAGAAAAAACACGAAGCAGACTTTTTAGAGCGCCTCCATAAGCTCGAACTTACCGGAGAAGAACGACTCTCACACAAGGCGCGAGATATTCTCGCGGCGGTTATTCAACGTGTGGCTACCTCAACCGCCTCCGAAGTAACCACCACAAGCGTGCAGATTCCATCGGAGGACTTGAAAGGAAAAATTATCGGGCGCGAGGGGCGGAATATCCGCGCGCTCGAACGCGCCGCTGGCGTAGAAATAATTGTTGATGATACTCCGGGCGCAATTATCATTTCCGGGTTCGACCCGGTGCGCCGGCACATTGCCAAGATGGCGCTTGAAGACCTTATCCTAGACGGGCGCATTCAACCGGCAAAAATTGAAGAATCCGTCGAAAAAGCGAAATCACAGGTAGAAAAAATTATGAAAGACGCCGCGGAAGCTGCCGCTTACGAAGTCGGGATTTTTGACCTTGACCCACGACTCATGCAACTTCTCGGAAGACTTCGCTTTCGGACCAGTTATGGACAAAACGTCCTCCAACATTCAATAGAGATGACCCACATATCCGGGATGCTTGCATCAGAATTGGGAGCCGATGTTGCAATCGCGAAGAAGGGGGCGTTGCTCCACGATATTGGAAAAGCAGTTGATCATGAAGTCCAGGGAACACATGTCGAGATCGGCCGCAGGATTCTCCAGAAATTTGCTACAGATAAGGCAGTAATACAAGCAATGCAGTCCCATCACGAGGAATACCCCTATGAAACGCTGGAATCAATAATTGTCCAGACCGCCGACGCAATATCAGCGTCGCGCCCCGGGGCGCGAAGAGACTCCGTAGAAAACTACCTTAAGCGCCTTGAAGACCTTGAGGGCATTGCAAATGGCTTTGAAGCAGTCGAGAAATGCTATGCAATCCAAGCGGGACGCGAAATCCGCGTTTTCGTAACACCCGAGAAGATATCGGATTTCGAAGCAAAAAAGCTGGCGCGCGACATTGCCGATCGCATTGAACAAGAGTTAAAATACCCGGGGGAAATTAAGGTGCATGTTATCCGTGAAACGCGAGTGGTCGAGTACGCAAAATAGGCATCTGCAGTATTCACAGGCGGGTATGGTAAAAGTTGTTGCACTACAATAATTTTGCTACTATATCCTCAGTTATCGGAAGCTTAAAGGTCGGTCTGCCTGCCTCACGGCAGGCGCTTACAGGCGTTAATATCCAATGCCATGAATAAAGCTGATCTCATTGAAGCAGTGTTTACGAAATTGGGTGGAACAAAAAAATCCGCAGAGGAAGCAGTTGAAACAGTATTTGACACTATCACGAAGGCGCTTGCCAAGGGTGACGAAGTTGCGGTCTCGGGTTTCGGTACGTTTCTCGCCAAAAAACGTCAGGCACGAACCGCCCGCAATCCGCGGACGGGAGCAAGTGTACAAGTCCCCGCAATGCAGGTTCCCAAATTCCGCGCAGGAAAAGGATTGAAAGAAGCAGTGAAGTAAAAATATTTTCTGATACGTACAATCCCGCCTCCGGCGGGATTTGTGTTAGAGTAAAAAGAGTGAAAGAGATGAAAAACATTGTGCGCATCCGCATCCGCATCACCGGACGGGTGCAGGGGGTTGGTTTCCGATATTTTGTCCGTGATGCTGCGCGAAAGTATTATATAAAAGGGCTTGTGAAAAATAACTCCGACGGCTCCCTTGAAATCGACGCGGAAAGCACCCGCACAAACATTCTTTCTTTCATCGAGGAAATAAAACGAGGACCGGCGTTTTCAAAAGTTGACCAGTGTGAAACCGCCGTGCAAGAAAAAACTAAAGGGTATAGCGCTTTTAGAGTTGAGTGATTTTTGCTAAAATGCCGCATACACTGCAAAGAGGGAAACGCGGGTATAGTATAATGGCCATTATGGCTGCCTTCCAAGCAGCAGATGGGAGTTCGATTCTCCCTGCCCGCACATAACGAGACGTTCGATTTCGGAAAGGGGCTGCGGTAGCACCGCCTAGGGCGGGCGCGGAGCCGAGCCGTTTTGCTTCATTCGGCATTCTTGCTAAAATAGGCCTGCACTTAGTTTAGAATTTCACAGAAAAAAATATGAAAAGACATCGCGGTTTTACTTTGATAGAGCTGATGGTGGTCGTTGCCATCATTTCCCTTTTAACATCCATTATTTTTGCCGGACTCAACGAAGCGCGCGCAAAAGCGCGGGATACAAAACGCATCAGTGACATTAAGGCGCTCCAAATAGCGCTCGAGCTACGTTTTTCGGACACACAAAGTTACCCAACGGCCCCAAGTAGTGGCGGCTACAAATCAAATCATAGCGGATGTCCATGGCAAAATTTTGCATGTGACGATAATGGTCTGCGTACAGCACTTGTCCCTAAATATATCGGGGATCTGCCGCTCGACCCAGTAAATGACATGGGCCATTACTACCGATATGAGAAAATAGTTTGTGGCGGGAAAGCAACATATATTGTAGCGGTGAAAAAATTTGAAACAAATCCAAATATTGTTAACCCCAATACCTGTAATTTTGGAACAAGCTATATTTACGATTGGGCTTCCGGCGGTTCCGAGTAGCAAAGACGCAAAACCTAAAAACCATCCTTCGATAAACTTAGGATGGTTTTTAGGTTTTGCTATTCTTTGTCTCTGCTGTTTGTTTCCCAGTACTCATTCACAACATATTCCGAAGGGACGCTTTCAAGCATTACTCCCTCGGGGTTTTCCTGTTGCACCATTTCTTTCTTACGTCGAGTGGCATAAATGTAAAGCAAGAAAGCAATAACAGTGAGAAGCCAGACAATCCAGCAAGATAAGCACGAGCTGATCTTGAACCAGATCCAGTCAAAAAGATTAAAGAGACCCGCAAATAAGTTTGAGAAG
>MHOB01000041.1 GCA_001821795.1 Candidatus Ryanbacteria bacterium RIFCSPLOWO2_12_FULL_47_9c | reverse complement strand
GCGCCGATGCTTTACGTGTCGTCATAAAGATCGTATTCGTCGCCGCGGACCGTTTACTATTTTCGATCGCACGTGCGCAAAATGCGGCAAGTCAATAAAAACATCCTATGCGCCCGACAGACCGGAAATCGTTTATTGTGAAGCGTGCTATCAAGCGGAGGTTGTATAGCTGTTCGTTGAGACCTGACCGTGGTGGTATTATAAAGAGTACCCGGAAAGGCCGGTATAAAAAGGAGCAAATTTATGGTTTCTCTCTATATAACCTGCAAAAATCGCGAGGAGGGCGAGAAAATTGCTGACGCCTTAATCGAGCAGCGCGCGGCGGGTTGCATCAATATGTTTCCATCGCAGAGCGTCTGGCGTGATGATGATGGTGTTGTGAAACGCGCAGACGAGATGGTTTTGATTGTAAAAACGCTAGAATCTAGAATCCCCGCAATTGAGGAAATTGTACTTTCGGTCGGCAGTTACAAGGCGCCTTGTGTCGCGAGTACAAATGTTGACCGTATAAATCGTGAGTACAAAGAATGGCTCGGCCGCGTCGTTGTCTGATAGTGCGATTCATGGGATAATATCATTGTATGGGTAATCCCAATGTAGTTCATTTTGCAAAAACAAATTTCCGAAGTTCCGAACGCACATTTGGTATCCGTCGGGATGACCGCAGACAGCACATGTATATTATCGGAAAGACTGGAACCGGAAAAACCAATCTTTTAAAGAATATGGCGTTTCAGGATATCAACAATGGTGATGGAATTGCCATTGTTGATCCGCACGGAAGTTTCGTGGAAGAAGTGCTTGAAAAAATCCCGGATCATCGTCTCGATGATGTTATCTATTTTAATCCTGCTGATTCGGAATTTCCCATTGGTTTTAATGTACTCGAAGTTCCCGACCCGAAGTACAAGCATCTTGTGGCGTCTGATCTCATGGGAATTTTTACAAAAATTTGGGCAAATGTCTGGTCAAGCCGAATGGAATATATTTTAAATAACTGTGTTCTTGCTCTCCTTGATACGCCAGGAACGACTCTCTTAGGCATCCAGCGCATCCTTGTTGACAAGGACTATCGCCGAAAGATTATTGACAATCTTAAAGACCCCCTTGTACGTTCATTTTGGGTTCAAGAATACGAAAGTTGGCAAGAACGGTTTCGAAACGAAGCGATTGCTCCAATTCAAAACAAAGTTGGGCAGTTCTTGTCGACTTCTTTTGTGCGTAATATTGTAGGCCAGCCAAAGAGCGCCTTCAACATTCAAGAAGTTATGAATCAGAAAAAAATTCTTTTAATGAATGTTGCCAAGGGGCGTATTGGGGAAGACAACGCCCAGCTTTTAGGTGCGATGCTTATTACAAAAATACAACTTGCGGCGATGGAGCGCGTGCGTATTCCCGAGGAGGAACGGAAAGATTTTTATCTTTATGTCGATGAGTTTCAGAATTTTGCCACTGATTCTTTTGCCAATATCCTTTCCGAGGCGCGGAAGTATCGCTTAAACATTATTATTGCACACCAGTATATCGGCCAATTGGTGACGGAAACGACCACAAAAGTGCGCGATGCGGTTTTTGGAAACTGTGGGACCCTTGTTATATTTCGAGTGGGTGCGGCAGATGCCGAATTTCTTGAGAATGAGTTCACACCGGAATTTGAGATACAAGATCTTGTTAATCTGCCGAATCGCCAGATTTATATAAAACTTATGGTCAATGGCGTGACGTCGCGTCCGTTTTCAGCCGCGGTTCTTCCAGCGAAAGGTGCCGAAGGAGTTGAAAATACGTCTGATATTATTGTTAAACTTTCACGAAAGCGATATTCGCGCACGCGCACGGAAGTCGAGGAAGAGATTGAGCGCTGGAGCGGGAGTTTGGGAGATGAAGAAGGTGGGGTCCCCGTTACGCAGAAAGTTGATAAAGGCGAGCGCTATACTGCACCGTGTTCGGTGTGCGGTAAAATGGCGCATGTGAATTTTAAACCGGATACATCTCGCCCTATCTATTGTTCTGAATGTCTCAAGAGGGTGCAGGCGGGCGAAATTCCAGCGGTAAAGGTTATTCCACACGCTTCCTTCGGTGAGAGTCTCGGTGTACTCGGTATCGAGTTTTCCGGGGAAAGCCAGGGCGCATCTCGTCCAGAGCGGAAAGAGCCGCGGAAGCCCGTTCCTAACATTCGAAAAGGATCCTATGCAATACGCCCCTCGGCTCCAAAACCCTTGTCTCTCAAAGAGCTTCGAAAAGCGCCGACCATGCGCCGCGGTCCAGATATCGAGGGACTCAAGAGTGTCTTGAAAAAAGCGCTTGAGCCCACAGAGAGGCGAGAAACATCAACCTTGCAGCCGGGTGACTCGGTAAAACTCTAAGGTTATTTCTTCTCAACACGTTCCACGTACTCTCCGGTCTGCGTGTTCACTCGTATGATGTCGCCTTCGTTGATAAAGAGAGGTGATGTGATTTTGGCGCCCGTTTCAAGAATGATTTCTTTTGAGCCACCCTGCGCGCTGTCTCCCTTGACGCCGGGTGGGGCCTGGGTTACTTTGAGATCTATTTTGATGGGGATCTCAACGTTGATAATTTCGTCTTTAAATGTATCAAGTATTACTTCAGTATTTTGTACAAGAAATTTTATTGCATTTCCAAGCAAATCTTCTTTGAGTATGATTCGATTTTTTGGATCACCGCCTCTCTGAAACCAGTATTCACCGCGATGCGCATAAAGAAATTTTGATTTTTCCTTTTCGATATCGGCTTCAACGAAAGATTCGTTTTGATGAAACGTGCGGTTAATGACTTTGCCAGTGCGAAGGTTTTTGATTTTTGTCTGCGCGACGGGTTTTCTTTGCTGCATGCGTAAAAAATTGTATTCAAGAACTTGATAGGGATCTCCATCCATTACAAATGTTACGCCTGCGCGAAGTTCGGAATAGCTTAACATATCTGCCGAGTATACTCAATCTTTCAAAAATGTGCAACACTGAATAGTATGGACTACGAGCCTGTCATTGGTCTTGAAATACATGCGGAATTGGCGACGACCAGCAAAATGTTTTGCCGTTGTAAGAATGATCCCGACGAGACCGAGCCGAATAAAAATATATGTCCCATATGCCTCGCGCATCCCGGGACGCTCCCAGTTGCAAATGAAGACGCAATTCGCAAAGTTATAGCGGTAGGCCTTGCGCTGGGTGCAGAGATCCCTGACAAAAGCCAGTTTGATCGTAAAAACTATTTTTATCCCGATTTGCCAAAGGGGTATCAGATTTCGCAGTACGAGCATCCGCTGACGCGCAGTGGTTTTATCACGCTTGCGTCGGGCAAAAAAGTGCGCATTACGCGCGTACATCTTGAGGAAGATACCGGGAGTCTTTTACATGATAAAAGTGGAAATACGCTCGTTGACTTTAATCGCGCGGGGATCCCGCTTATGGAGCTTGTAACCGAGCCGGATTTGCGAAGTGCGGCCGAGTCACGCGAAGCCGCTGAAGAACTCCAGCTCATATTTCAATATGTCGGCGTTTCCCGCGCGCGCATGCAAAAAGGCGAGATGCGCGTTGAAGCGAATGTTTCAGTACGGCCAAAGGGCGCGACAGAATTCGGCACGAAAGTTGAGCTCAAGAATATCAATTCGTTTAAGTTCGTAGAGAAAGCAATTGAATCCGAAATAAAAAGGCAGATTGAGATTTTGAAGGCAGGCGGCACGGTTACGCAGGAAACGCGCGGGTGGGACGAGGCAAAACAGGAAACATTTTTACAGCGCTCAAAAGAGTCCGCGCACGATTATCGCTATTTTCCGGAGCCGGATTTGCCGCCACTTGATGTAGCTCATATCCGCGAAGAACTTAAGCATCATCTGCCCGAACTGCCGGCACAAAAAAGATCCAGATTCAAAGAGCAATACGGTCTTGATGGGGAGGCGATTGAGCTTTTCGTGCGTGATAAAAAAATGGCCGAGTTTTTTGAAGAAACTGTTTCTGAACTACAGGAATGGCTTGCAAGTGACGGAAAAGCAACAAAGCCGCGCGATGCATATAAGCTTGTGCGCAACTATATGCTCTCGGATCTTTCGCGCGCGCTCGATGAAAAAGGTGTCGCGCTTGATGACATGAAAGTAGATCCCAAAAACTTTGCCGAGCTTATTACGCTTGTAGCCGAGAAAAAAATATCTTCCCGTGGCGCAAAAGATTTACTCTCGCATATGGTAAAGCTCGGCGGCGATCCGCATGAGATTGCCAAAGACAAAGACTTGTTCCAAACAAGCGATTCCGGCGAGCTTGAAGCAATCGTAAAAAAAGTTATAGAAAACAACGCCTCTGCAGTCGCCGAATACAAAGCCGGCAAACAAAACGCCCTGCAATTTCTAGTCGGCCAAGCCATGAAAGTAAGCAAGGGTAAGGGGGATCCGGAAGTCATCCGGCGACTATTGATCAATGAGTTAAGTTGGTAATATACCGAGTAGTATATGATTTACCTTAAAAAAATTACCGCGATTATCGCGAGTATCATAGTCGGAATTGTTATATTCGCAATATCGCAAAGACTTGTAGTAATTTTCCAAGATGTAAGTAGGCCGATGTATTACCCACTATCTTTACTGCAAAAATTGCTAGTGTTGGTTTATATAGGCACCTTGGTACTAGTTTGGATTATATCATTTTTAAAAATACAAACGAAGTTTTTGATTAGCATTGCTCTAGTCGTCGCTTCGATATTATCTATTTATGACTATTATTTAGAGAATTACCTAGTTGTTCCTGATCAACCGATTTGGTTTTAGCTTGCGAGTCGTAACTTGGACGTTTTTCACGTCCAAGTGGTGTTTTTGAACCATGTCATCTGGTGTTCGGCGTAGCTTCAAAAAACCAACACAGTCCAGTTAATTTGCGATAGCAAATTGATTTGCACTTTATATGTGGTGGCTGTAAGATTGAGGTATGGCGAGGACGTATGAAAGTTTTGGGCCGACGACGCAAAAAGTTTTACTTTTGTTGGCGGCTGGCATAGTGTTGAGTTTAAATCGTTCTCCGCGGCAGCAGATCTACATTGTTAAAAGTGTACAAAAAGAATGGCGGAATATTAACCGTCGCGCATTAAATCGTGTTATTCACAATCTTTATAAATCACGCCTGGTTGATGCGGTTGATCATAAAGACGGTACGACAACACTCGTGATTACAGAGCGTGGCAAGAAAAAGGCGTTAAGCTACCAGATAGATGGCATGACAATACCTGCCATGGGGAAGTGGGATAAAAAATGGCGATTAGTAATTTTTGATATTCCGGAGCGGCATAAAAAAGCGCGCGATGCGCTGGCACAAACACTAAAACGCATGGGATTTTATCAGTTGCAAAAAAGTGTCTTTATATATCCGTTTGAATGTTCCAACGAAATTAATTTTGTTATTGAATTTTTTAATCTTCGCCCTTTTGTTCGTCAGATTCTTGCGGAACGCATAGATAATGAGCTTCATCTTAAAAAAATCTACACATTGTAGTACGTAGGGTTGCGATGATGTGATATGAATAGTAAAATACTAATTAATTTGCTATCGCGGATTAATTGGCACCATGTGTAGTATGAGTGTTGTATTGTTGTTAAGGGTTGTATTTTTTGAACCACGTTAGCTGGCGTTTTGCATAGCGCCAGGTTTCGGTGTTGAGTTTTTGGGCGAGTTCTGGCCTGGAGATTTTGCCGTCGATATAGTCGAGCGGGAATTTGTATTCGAAACCGAGCTCGCGGATTCTGGCGCGCGGGATTTTTTTGGCTAGTAGTTTTTTTACTTCGGCAACGAGTCCGCGACGCAGCATGTGCGCTGTGCGTGCGGCGATTCGTTTTTTAAGTATGGCTGGTTTGGGATTGAGAAAAATAATTTTTGCATCGTACCTGGGAGTTTTTTTCAAGCTCGGCACTTTTCCGAGCGCCGTTGCGATTTCGATTGCACGGATGAGTCGGCGCGGATTCGCGCGGTCGATTTCGCGCGCGCGGCGCGAATCGAGCTTTTTGAGCATTACAAAAAGCTGGTTGGGTGTCC
>MHOB01000040.1 GCA_001821795.1 Candidatus Ryanbacteria bacterium RIFCSPLOWO2_12_FULL_47_9c | reverse complement strand
CGTAATAAACTCCCAAGAGTATCGCGATCGAAATCGCAAGAAAATAGAGCATTCCGCGATTTGGGTGAACAATACGATGAAGCTTCTCGTCATTCATATTTTTATCGTAAACGCTTTTGAGATTTTATAAGTGCCTCGATGCCCACGAGCGTTCCGTCCCCAAGAAAACTAAGCATTGCGCCTCCACCGGTCGAAACGTGATAAAATCTATGACGCAAGTGCAAGTGATCTAAAACCTCAACGGTATCTCCTCCCCCCAAAATCACCCGCGTATTTTTTAGGCGCGCAAGGTTTTTCAAAAGCATCCGGGTACCCGTTTCGTATCCATTTTCAGTAAACCCGAGGGGACCATTCCACACAACATGCTTGGAAAGCCGCGCAAGCGCAGTAATAAGCAAAACTGTTTTTGGGCCGATATCTCTAATGCGCTCGCTCCCTCTTACTTCAAATGCGTTTTTTGCTTTTGCGTTTTTTGCAAGTACCACATCAAAAGGTAGAAGAATTTTCTGTGATTTTGAAAAATGTTTTCTAATGTCATCCACCGCATCCGGCTCATAAAGCGAAATGCCAATTGGAATATCGTGCGCACAAAGAAACGTATTTGCAAGGACTCCTCCTACAAAGATTGCGTCGGCTTTGCGCAAAAAACGTTTAAGAAGCTCAAATTTTGTCGCGAATTTCGCACCACCAACAATCAGTAAAAACGGATGTCGTGGCGTAAAAACTTCTGAAAGGCGCCCCACCTCCTTCTGAAAAAGAGGTCCTGCATATGAGGGTAAGTAATGCGGCACGCCAACAATAGAAGCGTGGGGCCGGTGAGACACGGAAAACGCCTCGTTTATGTAAAGATCGGCAAATGACGCAAGCGTACGCGCAAAAACTTTGTTGTTTGTTTCCTCCCCTCGATGAAACCGAAGATTTTCAAGAAATACAATCCCTCTCTGCGCCCCGCGGCGTATGGCAGACTGGGAATATTCCTTCACAAAAATAATCTTCATCCCAAGAATTCTCTCAAACTGCCGAACAAACGGCCCAAATGAAATCGGCCGATCTCTATGCTCAAGATGCGATACAATTACGACGCGCGCACCACGCTTTTTAAGATCCCGTACAACAGGAAGAGTACTCTGAATCCGGAAACTATCCGCTATCTTTCTTTTTTCAACCGGTTCATTAAAATCCACGCGCAGAAGGACGGTTTTATCTTTTAACGAACCCCACGGATTTATGAAACGGTGTATGCGCATTCTATTATTTTAATAAACTCTTTTGCGTCACGGCTTTCGCGCCCAACTAAAAGCCCCGATATCTCGCGCTCCGAGAGAAAGTCTTTCGCATTTTTTGCATTTGACGAACCGCCATAAATAATACGCACACCCCGAGCAACCCGCACCCCGTATATCCCTGCAATCGTCTTTCTGATAAAAAGCGCTGCCTCGTTCGCATCTGCTGGCTCGGCAGCCTTCGCCGATTTTCCAGAACTGATTGCCCAAACTGGCTCATAGGCAACAACAACACGTGTGACATCACCTCGTTTTACTTTCGCAAACGCTATTTCAATTTGCTGTTTGATAACCGAGAAAAATTCTCCGTCAGAATCGCGTTTCCTCTCCCCGACACAAAGAATTGGCCGAAGGCCGGAGAGAAGCGCGTGTTTTAATTTTTTATTGATAATTTCATCGGTTTCGTGAAGATGATTTCTCCGTTCCGAGTGTCCAACAATAACATACCGCGCACCCACACCCCGCAGCATAGGCCCCGAAACCTCGCCCGTATAGGGTCCCTCGCGCTCCCAGAAAACATCCTGCGCCGCGATGGCAACCTTACTGCCCGCAGAAATAAGAGGAAGGAACGGAAACGGCGGGGCTATAACAATATCAACATTTTTTATTCGCGAAGCGATCTGCGCGATTGATCGCGCAAGCATACGCGCTTCGCGTGAAGATTGGGGGTGTAGCTTCCAGTTACCGATGATAATATTTCTCATACTAAGCGTTCCGTAAATACCGCGCGGCCTCCTCCGGTGGCATGGCTATAAATTCTATTCCCGTACCCAGCTCGACTCCCGCCAAATGCTGTGTTTTTGGCAAGATCTCAAGATGCCAGTGATAGAAATCAAATTTTCCCCGTTCGTGGGGCGCAGTATGAATAAAAAAATTGAACGCCGGATCTTTAAGTACTTTTTTGAGTCGCTTGAGAGCTACCGTAAGCGCATCAGCAAAAAAGAGGCGACTTTGGGGTTTGATCTCCTCAAAACGAGATGCATGCGCGATTGGGAAAATGCGCATTTCAAAATTAACATGGGAAGCGAAAGGAGCAATGACAATAAATTCTTTATTCCGATGGATAACACGCTCTTTTTGCGCGCTTTCCCATCGAATAATTTCGCAGTGTACGCAAGTATGACGTGTTCGCCAAAAATGCTGGGCGCCATCAAGAGATCTCCGTACATCCGGAGGAATAATAGGAAGCGCGATAATCTGCGAATGCGGATGCCAAATAGTCGCTCCTGCCGCTTCTTTGTGGTTGTGGAATACGAGAACATAGGCAAGACATGGTTCTTTGGCATGATGCACGATGCGTTCTTGGTATGCGTGTATAACAAGTTCGGCTTCCTGTGGAGTCATGTCACACAAAAACTTCGTGTGAGAACGAGAAATCACTACTTCGTGAAAACCGATGCCCGCCATTTTATGGTAAAAACCATGGGCGTGCGCCGCGGGACAAGTACCTGCATGTTTTTCAACAGCGGGATATTTATTCTTAATTACTTGTAATATCCAATCTGGACGGACGGGACCAGTCTCTGCGCCTTTTTTTGAATACCACAAAAACGCCTCGCCGTTTCCATTTTCCTGTGGATTCTCAAACGGGCATCGGGCGCGTGGGATTGGATGCTGGCGATGAGTGTTCATGAACTTGCTGATATGCCAGCCGCGCGACGGCGCAACCAAAATCCAGTCACCGCTGACTGCATCTTGACGAAGTTCAGGATGCGCGGTCATACGTCTTTATGATTAGGTTCCAGCGAATCTGCAGCGTCTGAAAAAAAACTCCAAGATATCCGCCAAGCGTTACGTGGCTTGCAGCATCATCTATCCATTGAGCTGGGACAATGCCAATAGTAAAACCAAAATGCCGCGCCAGAGCGAGCACTTCGATATCAAACCCCCAACGGTCAATTTTCGCGACAGAAAAAATCTTCTCTGCTGCGGGCGCGCGCACTGCCTTGAAACCACACTGCGTATCCCATATGCCGGGAACAGCGACAAGCTGTATAAAAAGATTTCCCATATTTCCAATGAGACGTTTGTATATCGGTTGCGAAACAACTTGTTTTGCGCCCTCTGCGTCCTTTTCATCCCGAGAACAAATAATAATGTCGTTCCCTTTTTCAAAAAGTGGCTTCATTTTATCGAAATGGCTAATGTCCGTTGAATTATCTGCGTCCATGAAAAGACGTATTGAGCCGTGTGCCGCGAGCATTCCTTCTCGTACCGAATACCCCTTGCCTTTATTTACCTTCCGGTCAATCCATCGAATATTGTCTTTCCCCCGCGCAAATCCTTCTACTTCCGAGAGCGTATGATCGTTTGGGCCGTCAAGCACAATAAGAATTTCCCACTCAAAGGGCTGCTCCAAAAGATAATGATGAATTGCTCCGAGGGTTTTTGAAATGCGTTTTTCTTCGTTGTAAGCGGGTACAATAACAGAAAGATATGGATTCATGCGCATAGTGTATCATAAATCTTTCTGTGAATCCAAAAAACTCTGGAGAATAATCGCCGCCGCCGACGCATCGATATGCGACTTTGCCGTGGGACCGCGAGACGCTTCTTTTGTTGACAAAAATTCTTCTTCGAGATGTACCGGTAAGCGAAGAGCAGCCAAAGCATCGGCAAATTCTCGCACGCTTTTTGTCATCTCTGTATCTTGCATACCGGAGAGTCCTCTGGGGAGTCCCACAACAATCTCGCTGACCGATTCCTTAATGCAAATTTCCCGCAGTTTTTTTATAATTTCACCAATCAACTTTTTTCGAACAATGATTACTTTATGCGGAAACGCAATTTTTCCCCTTTCATCAGAAAGCGCAAGTCCAATTCGACTCGTTCCGTAATCAATCCCTAAAACTCTATTCATATGTAGCTACTCCCACTCGTCCCATACTGAGATCGGATCTCCGGAAACCCACGATAGTAAGTCTTGTAGAAATTCTTTTTTCGGCGGAACGAGTTGCCGCAGTAACTCATGATTTAAAATCGGGTCTTCGCGCTCACCTATAATAGCGCGCATGCTCGACCACGGGTATTCAAGTATGGCCTTGCGAATACTCGCTGTATTGCGTACGCCATGTTCTCGCCATCGTCTGTCTATATAATCGAGAGGATTTAAATGGATATATCGAAACAAATGATCAAGATGCTCGCCTCGCTTCACTGGAACTGCCTTTGCTTTACCCTGAAATAAAACACCGCGTCGCTCATACTTGGTATTAAAGTACATCGTGTATCCAATAAATATCTTCTGTAAAAATAACGAGGCTTTTTGCGGACTTTTTGCTCTCATAGAAAGATGCGTATGATCTTTCATCAAACAATACGAAAGCATATCAACAAGCCGCTCTCCCTGAGATCGGATCTCAGTAGAAGAAATGTCGCGCAGTTGACATGGCCGTGGAGAGTTAAACATATGTAAACCTTTAAGAAACCGTTCATAATCAGAACGCTGCGGAAAAACAATTTTCCCATCGACTCCCCTGTTTACAATGTGATAAAACTCTCCGGGTGCAAAACGCATAACCCAGTATACCCTGAGATCGGATCTCAGTACAGTATAGTGATTTCTGTAAACCAACTCCGCAATGCTATACAATGTTTATATGTTAACTGTTAATCTTTTTGTGATCTTTCACACAATATTAACCGTGGTTTTTGGTTTTATCTTCGGCAGTTTTATGTGTGGTTATCGCGTATATGATCAAACTCTCTACTTTTTGATTATCACGATAATCTTTGTTATTGACCTGACGATCGGATTTCTCTTTTTCCAAAAACGGAATATATCGCCGCAACAAATAACTCTTAAACTGCTCGTGGGCAGTTTTACCGCGCTCTTGCTAACAGCAATAATAGTAGCTTGCCTCGACTAGGTGAGTGTAATAATCTCCGCGCCTTCTTTGGTAATTAGTATCGTATGCTCGAAGTGAGCAGCGAGTGAACCATCAATGGTGCGCCATGTCCAGCCGTCTCGGCTCACCCTCACGCGTGGCGAGCCGAGTGTTACCATTGGCTCAAGCGCGAGCACCATCCCCTCGACAATCTCTGGTCCAGTCTTGTGCGCTCCCCAATTCGGAACCTCGGGTTCCTCGTGCACCGCCTTCCCAACACCGTGACCAACAAGTTCACGAACAACCGAGAGACGCTCACCTTCAACATATTGTTGTATCGCAGCGCCGATATCACCGACCCGCCTTCCGGTTCTCGCCTCGGCGATGCCGATGTTAAGCGCTTTTTTGGTTACCGCCAAAAGCCGTTCAGATTCGGGAGCAATGCGACCAATCCCGACGGTAATTGCAGTATCAGTGAAAAAACCTTTGTACTTCATACCAATATCGAGGCCAACAATGTCGCCATCACGCAGCGTGCGCTTGCCGGGAATACCATGCACAACCTCGTCATTGACTGAAACACAAAGCGTGGCAGGATACGGTTGTTTTGCACCTGGAATACGATAACCTTTGAACGACGGAGTTCCCCCTACCTTCTTTATCAACTCGAAAGCATACGTATCGAGTTCAATTGTCGAAATTTCTGGAGCTAGGCAGCACGCGACCGATGACAGGATACTCGCAAGTTTCCGGCCTCCTTCCCGGAGCGATTCAATATGTTTTTCAGAACGTACGATCACCGAGAATACTTATCGATAGTATCAGAAATATCCAAATGGATTTCTTCAGGAGAGCGTTCACCGTCAATATCAAAAATTGGAATCCCCATAGTTTGATAATATTCATAAATCGGCTCGGTTCGTCTTCGATACTGGTCGAGCCGGTTTTTCATGATCTCTTCGGTATCATCTTTGCGTACCGCAAGTTCCCCGCCACAAACAGGACAAAAAGCCATATCTCTAGTTTCTGTGGTAGATAAAAGTGGGCGCGCGCATCTAACACATACGCGACGGCTGGTATTCCGATGGATTGACGTTTCGGGATTTACATTTAATTTCACGACCACAAGCGAGTCGCGACCATAGACATCCATGAGGAGCGGAACAACTGCGCGCGCTTCCTGGAGAGTCCGCGGTGAGCCAGAAAAAATAACGCCTTTTCCCGAATTAGCAACCCGCCGAATGCCCTCGCAGACCACTGAAGTAACCCAGTCAGGGTCCACAAGTTCCCCTCGCCGAAGCTGCTCGTGGCGCATTTGAATCGCAGCATTGTCTCTATTTTTTGGATCTTCAAAAATAACGTTCAGTTCACGTCCCGTATCAAAGTGGTAATAACCATCACGGCTATCCGCAAAAGTATCGGCTTGTGTTCCTTTTCCAGAACCAGGAGGGCCAAGAAAAATGATAGCGCCCGGAAAAAGTTGTCCCATATAATTTAGTATGACACGGCTACTCGTATTCCCGAAGGGTGAGCTGGGCGCGTATCTGTTTTATTGTTTCAAGAACAACCGAGACAACAATCAAAAGCGCCGTTCCTCCCAACGTCAGGGTTGAAGTCTGCATAACTGCTTGCATGACAAAAGGAAGAACGGCAATAATACCCAGAAAAAGCGCCCCGACTAGCGTAATGCGCGTAATAAGTCGGGAGAGAAACTGCGCAGTTGATGGTCCGGGACGGATGCCGGGAATAAACCCACCCTGTTTCTGTAAATTCGATGAGATCGCCTCCGGATCAAAAGTAACCGCCGTGTAAAAATAGGTGAAAAGAAAAACGAGAATAAAATAAAACGCGCCGTAAAGGAATAAATTATTGAGAAAATTGACGAGATACGCACCAACCGCCTGAAGAGCAGGATAGGATGATGTCGCGAGAAAATTTCCAATCAGAGAAGGGAACAATAAAATGGAAAGCGCAAAAATTATAGGAATGACACCAGCTTGATTAATGCGAAGGGGAAGATACGTTGAGATCCCCCCATACATTTTCATGCCTCGAACCCGTTTAGCATAAGAAACGGGGACGGGGCGCTCGGCCTCGGTGATAACGACAACCCCTCCGATAACGAGAGGCGCGATAATCACAAAACCAATTATAGTCGGCACCAGTGTCGGATCGATCGAGCCAGACTGGCCGGCGAACTGGAACCATACCTGCTGGACTGTCTGTGGAATAGACTCAACAATACCCGCAAAGATAATAAGCGATACGCCGTTTCCAATGCCATACTCGGAGATAAGCTCGCCGAGCCAGACGAGAAGCATACTCCCCGCAGTCACCACAAGAACATTCGTAAACATATCAAATGCTCCCAAGGGTGGAATCACGTTCTGGCGCGCGAGTAATACCAGAAGTCCATACCCTTGCATTATTGCAAGCGGGACCGTGATCAGACGGGAAATCTGATTAAACTTGCGCCGACCCACTTCGCCTTCTTCCTGATACATCGTCTTCAGTGAAGGAAAAATCATTGTTAAAAGTTGCATAATAATAGACGCTGTAATATAAGGACCAACACCAAGCATTACGATCGAAATATTATCGAGCGCGCCGCCAGAAAAAATATTTAATAGGCCAAAAAAATTATTGTTCAGGAAATCCGGCCGAAGATTTGGATCAAAACTCGGTATGGGTATCGCCGCGAGAAGTCGAAAAACAGCAAAAAAGGCAAGCACAAAAAATACTTTTGCGCGCAGATCGCGATCACGTAAAATAAGCCCGAGGGAATTCATAATTTTTTAGAAACTTCGCACCCCACAATAATAAACGGCGCAAGCGGTGCCTTAGGTCCCACCAACTTCACAACAGGCATTTTTCCTTTGACTCCACCGAGGAGACCGCGTTTTACAAGTTCTTTTGGTGTAATTCGTTCACCCGGTTTAAATTTCCTTATAACCTGAACTATAGAAAGTGAAACGCGCCGACGTGGTCGTAAACTTTGGCTATGTCCGCGCCGTTTTGGGATTTTCATAATTACATCCCGCATTGCAGGTCTAATACGCCGCCCGGCGCGCGCTTTTTGACCTTTGATGCCGCGGCCCGAAAACGAACCTCGTTTTCCCCCACGGCCTCGCCGGACTTTGTGGGGCGACCTAGTGGTTTTTCTCAGTGTGTGTATTTGCATATGAATGGAACTTTTTGAGTGCCTCGAGAGTGACACGCGCGTTGTTTAATTTATTGGTTCCGCGAGAAAGAATTTTCGCGCTTGCGTTTTCAATACCGGCGAAATCAAGGACTGTCCGGACCGCGCCCCCCGCAATAAGCCCGCGACCCTCGCGTGCCGGCTTCAAGATCAGTCGAGCAGAACCAAATTTCGCTTCAACCTCATAGGGTACCGAGCGGGTTTTTGTAATAGGAACCGATAGAAAAGAGGATTTCGCCTTGCGAAGCGCTTTTTCTATAGCCATCGCGGTGTCCGCACCTTTCGCAACACCGATACCAACGTTTCCCGCTTTTGTCCCGGCAACAACCGTTGCTCGAAAACTAAAACGGCGGCCGCCTTTTACTACCCGCGCAACGCGCCGGAGATCAATAAGACGGTGATACCCGTCTTCGACGTCTCGACCTCTTCGTTGTCCTCTTTGGAATGCCATATATAATCTATCTTTTTTTATTATTAAAATGTGAGTCCGCCCTGTCGCGCAGCATCGGCAAGCGCTTTTATGCGTCCGTGGTAATGGTGTCCCCCACGATCAAATACAACCGATTTTACTCCCAACTTAAGCGTTTCTTCAGCAACTTTCTTTCCAAGCATCCGCGCGCGATCTTGCTTGGTACCCTTACCCTTGAGCGACGAATCTGAAATGCCTAAGAGAGTAACACCTTTATCATCATCGATCAACTGTACCTGAATATAGCGAGAGGAACGAGATACCGAAAGGCGCGGGCGAGATGCAATCCCATGCAGTTGCGCACGAATGCGTACATGCCTCTGAATTTTTTTTTCACGTGTGCTTGTGTTCATATACGTTTTTAACCCGAACTTGTCGCCTTTTTACCTGCTTTTCTCCGAATAATCTCACCGAAATAATGTATCCCCTTTCCTTTATAGGGCTCTGGCTTCTTGAGAGCACGGATTTCAGCAGCAACCCGCCCAATTTTTTCTTTTGAAAACCCAGATACCAAAATTGTATTCTTTTCCACCTTAAATTCGACGCCTTCGGGAGCTTCAACTTTTACGGGATGAGAAAACCCAAGTGAGAGTTCAAGGTTTTTTCCGGAAACCGAGGCGCGGTATCCAACGCCCTCGATCACAAGCTTTTTTTCAAAACCCTGCGTTACCCCCTCGACCATGTTTGCCAAAAGTGAACGAACCGTGCCCCACAACTTTTTTGTATCGTGCGTTTCTTCCAGGGGGCGCGTTATGAGTTTGCCATCTTCCAGAGAAACAGAAATACCGCGCGGGATCTTTAAGTCCAAAACCCCTCTCGGACCCTTTACTTCCACCTTCGTTTCAGAAATCGTAACGTTAACGCCCTCGGGAACTGTTACTGATTTTTTGCCAATGCGAGACATATTATATTACCAAATTTCAAATAGAATCTCGCCGCCAACACCCCCTTTACGTGCTTCGGCAGCGGTCATAACGCCGTGCGAGGTTGATACAACTTCTATGCCCTGACCATGCTTCACTGGATAAAGTTCCTTCGCTTTTTTATAAACGCGCTTTGATTGTTTCGAAATGCGCCGCGCGCCGCTGATACGTCCCTCGCCGTTTTCATTATAGACAAGAGTAGCTTCAAGAAATCGGCGAACACGCTTTCCCTTGCGGTCAATCTTTGAAATAAAACCAGCCCCCTCGAGAACCTTTGCTATTTCCCATAACAGCGCAGAATAGGGAACCGTCGTTGATTCCTTTTTTACCGCTTGCGCATTTTTAAGGCGCACCAGAAGATCTGCCACAGGATCTTTTACCATGACGATTTTTTAACTCCCGGGATCATACCTTCGTTAGCAAGCTCACGAAAGCAAATACGACAAAGGTTAAAATCGCGCATATATCCGCGCCTTCGGCCACAGCGAAAACAACGGCGTACGAGCCGTGTTGAAAACTTTGGTGGTTTTAGGGCTCGCGCCCGCACCGATGTTTTCGCCATAATTTCACCATTCTAATGATATTTCAGACTTTTTGCAAGAGTGAGAAACCATACAGAAAAATAAATAAAAGAGAGCCACGGGGTGGCTCTTTTGCGCGAGACTACTCGCTATAGCCGAGGTCTTCATCGGTATATGCATGGAGGAAGCGCTCGGCAGAACAAGAACTTGTCAGCGCATCAGAGTCGCTCATGACAAAGGTCTTTCCTGGAGGGGGAGCGTATCCAAAGACCTTGAGCGACCTTGCACGCGCCCGCTCCGACGGGTTGTGACTTGGGAGCAACCAACGGAAATGCGGACGCAGAAGAAACTTGCGCTCAATCTCCATGCGTCGCTCTTCAGTGCCTACCGAGTTCCGCCGTTGCGAATGGAAGATCTTTCCGGTAACGATCTTCCAAAAGCTGTGGAGCGCGATGAACTGGAGAAGCTTGTCGGCGAGCGCATCAACACTTTGTGGATCTTCCGTCGCGTCCCCGTGAACGAGAGGGCCCGGCTCAACGTTCCGGCTGGTCACCACACGTGTTTCTGTCTTAGGGAAGTAAAGCCAGACATTCGCGGAAAACTGTGGGAATTCAGCTCCCGGAATAAGCTGAATATGACGGTAGCCATGCCCGCGGAGCGCAGCAACTTCAATCGAAACTACATCGCGCCCTCCCGGTCGCAACCCATACTTCGGATCGCTCTGGATTTCCTCCCACATGTTGTGCGCGTCTCGCTGGAAACTCTCCTCGTAGGCGCCGAACCACGAAAGGAGCTTTACGAGCTTTGTGAATGCAGCATGACTACCTTCTGCAAGCCGCCGGTAGAATCGGTTGCAAGCATAAGCGGCGTCCGAAGGCACGGGGAAGGACACCGGCGTCGGATTCAAAGGATCAGTGGATTGAAGGTATCGACGCGGCACCTCGAGAATATCGAGGGACTGAAAACCGAACGAGCTCTCCGGAGGATCAACCGGAACAAATCGGGGAACGATATGTATGAGAGCGAAAAGTGTCAGGAGCCGCGTGAATGCTTTTACCGCCGCCGCGTCTCGCGCGGCAACACCTTCGGCAAGCAATGCCCACGAGTGTGTTGTGTACTGGGTTTCAACGAGATACGGAACAAGCACGATGGTCGAAACCGGGGATTTATTCAGGAAGTTCTCCTGGAGAATCGCGCCGAGGATAAGTTCCCAGACCCTGACCGCATGCTGCGTGTCGCGCCGGGCTGTGCCGAAGGGTATAAGGAGTGCATTGAAATCGTATTTCTTTTTCAACACCCCCTCGAGAGCAACCGTAACGAACTTCTCAACCACTTCTGGTTTGAGGGCGAGAAGTTGCGCCCGGACCGGCACCTGGATGTGCTCGACCGCCCATGAATCCAAAGTGAAGTCGACGCGATACTTGGCAAAAGCGCTTAGAAAATCGAGCGCAGAGCCAAAGTCGGCAAAGAACGTCTGGAAGAACTTTGGAAGACGGTGCTTGCGAATTTGCCTGAAATACTCTCCTTGCGCTTCATTGGTAAGCAGTACCTCTACCATCCCACACCTCCCCTATAGAGTAGTCGTTTTCTTTGGGACTGTGACAAAGAGCGAAACTCGCTGAAGAGCGAGTCTTGAACCATGAGTATTTATACACATTCATCCACAACTGTCAAAACTCGTGGCCTCAACCGAATTCTTATTTTTTTACGAGCGGAAAACCAAGTGAGCGAAAAAGAAATTCTCCGTGTTCGTGCGAATGGGCATTTGTCACAACGCTTACCTGTAAACTGAATACGCGGCGAATATCTTCACCTATCGTTTCGGGGAAAATAATATGTTCGCGGATACCAAGGTGAAGATTCCCTCGCTTGTCGAGCGCTGTTTCGGATATGCCGCGAAAATCACGCGTGCGCGGAATCGAAAAATTAATCAGGCGCTCCAAAAAATCGCGCATACGCTTTCCCCGCAACGTTACTCGATACCCTACAAGCGCCCCCTTGCGGGTTTTAAACGACGCGATAGCAATGCGCGCGGGACGCGGTTGCGGCTTCTGCCCGGTTATAAGTTCAAGAAACCTTCGTACTTCCTCGCGCTCTTTTTCATCTTTGAGCCTGCCGATGCCGACATTGACAATAACCTTCTCAATCCGTGGAACGCCCATGACAGATTTTTTGCCGAACGCTTTAATAAACTCCGGCACTGTTTTTTCTTTATAGAGTTGTCCCAAGTGTTTCGTAATCATGAAAACGATTTTTTACATTTTTTACACACACGAATTTTCTTGTCGTCCCTCCTTTCAAATCCTACACGGGTCCCTTTTCCGCACGAACTACAAATTACCATGACGTTTGCAACAGGGACCGGGTGGTATACGGTAACGCGCTGCCCCTTCTGACCCTGACGGCGAGGACGCGTGTGCCGTATTTTTTCGTTGATACCCTCAACAAGAACCTTGCCAACTTTCGGATAAGTATGTAAAACCTTGCCCTGCTTGCCGCGGTTCTTCCCCTTCATAACACGCACGGTATCGCCTTTGCGTATCTTCATAAAACCTCCTCCGCAAGAGAAACAATTTTTATAAAACCCCTGTCACGGAGTTCGCGCGCAATCGGGCCAAAAATACGACCGCCCTTCGGCTCCATTTTATCAACGATGACCGCGGCATTGTCATCAAACCGAATATAAGATCCGTCCTTTCTGCGATAGGGAGCCCGCTGGCGCACAATAACAGCGCGGACAATGTCTTTTTTCTTAAGAATCTTCCGGGGCTCTGCAGATTGGACAGAAGCAACGACGACATCACCGATCCTCGCGTAGCGTCTTTTTGACCCACCAAGAATTTTAAAAACGCGGATGATTTTTGCACCCGTATTATCCGCTACGGTGAGCAATGTCCGTGGCTGAATCATATTTCTTTCTCCATAACAATTTTCCACCTCTTTCCTTTTGACAGGGGCCGCGTGCTTTCGAGAATGACCGTATCGCCCTCTTTCGAGGTTTCCTGTTCGTCATGCGCTTTGTACTTTTTTGTAACACGGAAATATTTTTTATATCTCGGATGTTTTTTGAGGCGCGTGACCGCAACAACGACCGTCTTTGCCATTTTCGTGGAGACCACCGTTCCCTTCAACCGTTGAGGATGTTTTTCATTCATAAGCTTTTTTCTTTAATGAGGGTCAAAAGGCGCGCCCGGAGCTTCCGCCATTCCCGAATTTCCTTTACATTCTTTGATCGCGCCCGAGCGTGATAAAACTGCGACCCGGAAATATTTTGCGAAGTTTTCAAAAGTAGGCCTTTGAGCTCGTTAATTGATTTTGTTCTTAACTCATTTGTTTTCATGTGCGTTCAACAAATCGTGTTTTTATGGGAAGCTTTGCGCTGGCGCGTTTAAGAGCTTCGCGCGCAAGGTTCTCCGGAATACCATCAATCTCAAAAAGAATTCTACCGGGACGCACAGGAAATACATAATGATCAACGTTTCCCTTGCCTCCACCCATTGTCACTTCCGGCGGGCGTTGAGTTACGGGTTTGTCTGGAAAAATACGGATCCAGATTTTGCCTCCTCTTTGAATATGCCGGGTCATCGCGCGGCGCGCCGCTTCAATCTGACGGGACGTAATCCATGCGCTCTCTTCCGCTTTGATGCCGTACGCGCCGAATGCAACCGAAATCCCGCGTGTCTCAATATCCCGCTTCCGAGAACGGCCTTTTTGCCACTTTCTATGTTTTACTTTCTTTGGCACCAACATACTATTTTTCTAATTTTTCTTTTTCATTCTCTTTGTCAAAAACCTCCCCGCGATAAATCCAGACCGTAACACCAACCGTTCCGTAGGGAAGGGCTGCACGATCGCGCGCGAAATCGACATCGGCGCGCAGGGTTTGAAGCGGAATAAGCCCTTTGCGCAGCCACTCGCGTCGTCCCATTTCTGCTCCATCGAGACGGCCCGCTACCTCAATACGGACACCCTTTGCACTTCCCGAATTCATCACCTTTTCAATATATGATTTGAGTACTCTCCGGAAAGGCAGACGCTTCTCGAGATCCTGTGTAACAAGCCGCGCTACAACATGGGCGTCAGCATACGGATTGCGCACCTCTTCGATCGTCACTTTGAGGTCTTTAAAATTCATCTTTTTCTGAATCTCTTTCTTTAGCTTTTCAATGCCCTCACCCCCCCGCCCGATAAGGAGTCCGGGTCGCGGTGTTTTGATATATATCACAACCGTGTTGCGCGAACGCTCAATCTCCACGCCCGAGACAAGACTCGCGCGCAATTTTTTCATAAGCCATTCGCGCATCTCAACATCTTCTTTTAAAAACTTAGCGAAATTTTTATGCTGAAACCAACGCGATTTCCAGTCACGGAGAATGCCTATGCGAAATGAATATGGATGAACTGAATGTGTCATATTACTTTCTCTTTGCATCCGCGGACTTACTCAATACGCGGGGTTCCAATACTAACAATATATTGCTTGTTCGTTTGCGGATCGTTGTTGCCCGTCCGCGTGCGCGCGGCATGAACCGTTTGAGCGTGCGTCCTTCATCAACACGCAAGTCACGGATCACAAGCGGCTCGTCACTCTTGATACCCGCATTGTGGTGGGCATTTGCAATCGCGCTTTTTATTAATTTCAAAAGAGGACGCGACGCGCCTTTTGCAAGAAACCGCAGTTGATGTTCTGCATCACGAGCTTCCATGCCCTTGATAAGATCAGCAACTATGCGCACCTTGCGCGGTGCGATCCTCAAAGAATTCAACTGTGCAGTGATTTTTGTCATATTTACCTCCTATTACTCTTTTGTTTCTTTCGTGGCCTTCGCAGCTTCGGCTTCGCGTTGCTTTGCAGCCGCCTCTAGCTCTTTCTGCATTTTTCCTCCGTGCCGCACAAACTTGCGCGTGGGAGAAAATTCACCGAGGCGGTGGCCGACCATTTCTTCTGCAATCGTAACTGATATAAAATCCTTTCCATTGTGTACGCCAAACGTAAAGCCAACCATCTCGGGAGAAATCTGTGATGCGCGCGCCCACGTTTTTATAACTTCTCGCGAATGGGACTTTTTTCCTTTAATCTTCTTGAGAAGTTTTGCGTCGATATAGGGGCCCTTTTTCAATGATCGTGCCATATTATTTCTTTCTCCTCGAAATAATAAATCTCCGCGAATATTTCTTTTTATCCCGAGTTTTTACCCCTCGCGTTCCTCTTCCCCAAAGATTTTTCGGGCGACGCGTGCCGCGCATTTGCCGCCCCTCGCCACCGCCGTAAGGATGGTCAACAGGATTCATAGCAGATCCCCGTACCGTCGGGCGAATGCCAAGCCAACGCGAACGGCCAGCTTTGCCAATCGTTACAAAGACGTGTTCCTCGTTCGAAAGACTGCCAACCGTCGCCCAGGAACGCGAAGAAACTTTTCGAACTTCACGGGAAGGAAGCTTGATCGTCGTATGCTCACCTTCTTGCGCAAGAACCTCCGCTGAAGATCCTCCCGAGCGCACAAGCTTCCCGCCGCCGCCCGGCTTGAGTTCTATATTATAGACAAAAGTTCCCGGTACAAGCTTTCCGATAGGAAGAGCATTGCCCGGCTTCGGATCTGCTTTTTCGGACTGTATGACTGATTTTTCAACCCCCATTTCATGCCCCGCAAGAACGTACCGCTTCTCGCCGTCCGCATACGCCACGAGTGCAATAAAACTCGTCCGGTTCGGATCGTACTCGACCGAAACAACTTTTGCTGGAATATCTTTTTTGTCATAAGAAAACGAGACAACCCTATAAAGACGCTTGTGGCCCGTACCCTTGTGGCGCACCGTAATGCGGCCTGCGTTATTTCTGCCAACATGCCGTTTGAATCCGTGCACAAGTGACTTCTCGGGTTCTTTGCGCGTCAAAACATCTCGGTAATTGATGCCGGTCATATGTCTGCGCGATGCGGTTGTAGGAGCGTAGGATTTCATATGCCTTTAAAAAATATCGATGGCCTCGCCTTTGCGCAAAGCCACCACCGCTTTTTTATAACCCTTTTTTATCCCCTCTGTCAACCCGCGGCGGCGGCTCTTGGCATGTGCCTTCACAATCTGTACATGCTCAACATGCACCCCGTATATTCGTTCCACCGAATCCTTAATATGTCGTTTCGAGGCGCTTGACACAACACGAAAAGTGTACTGTCCTTGTTCGGAAAGCATGCGTGCGCGCTCGGTAACATGCGGTGCCCAAAGGACGCCTTCTTGGATAACAGGAACACTCGGCTCATTCGTTGAAGCCGCCTCGGTTTCCGTTTTTTTCTCTGAAGCAAGTGCCACATGCTGCTTGTCTTTTTCTTGCTTCTTCCTTTTTTTGAGAAAATCAAAAAGTGCCATATCAAAAAGTTACTTTTTCTACCGCTTCCTTTGTAAACAAGAGATACTTCGGAACGAGCGCCGATTCTACATTGACATTGCGCGCTTCTCCAATTTCAACATACGGAAGATTGCGAAACGCGCGAATTGTATCGGGTTTTGTCTTTTCAAGCAAGAGAAGCGCGCGGCCGCCTCGTTTTCCAACGCCGTGTCCGACTCCATCTGAAAAACTTTTGAGGATTTTTGTTGCGACCTTGGTCTTGAATTCAGAAAGTGAAATATCATCAACAAAAAATATTTCTCCCTCCTTAAATTTTTTTGACAAGAGAGAAGCTAAAGCCCCGCGGCGAACTTTGATATTTGCTTTTTTCGCGTAGTTTTTCTCTTTCGTGGGTCCGTGAGTTACCCCGCCACCAATCCAAATTGGAGAACGCCGAGAGCCGTGCAGAGCTCTCCCCGTTCCTTTCTGCCGCCACGGTTTTCGGCCGCCCCCTCTCACTTCGCCCCTCCCTTTTGCGTGCGCCGTTGCACGCCTGCGCGATGAGCGAAGCGCCAAAAGAACATCATGCACCAATGTCGGATTCCACCGAACACCAAAAAGCTTGTCCGGAAGCTCAAGTACTCCAATTTTTGTTCCCTCCTGATTATAAAGCGGCGCTTTCATAAACTATCCTGATATTTCCAAAAGTGTTCCGCGCGCGCCCGGCACTGCGCCCTTTATGTATAAAAGATTTTTCTCTGGATCAATTTTAACAACACGCAAGTTTCTTATCGTAATACGCTCGCCGCCCATGCGGCCCGCCATGCGCGTACCTTTAACAACGCGCTGCGGCCAGACAGCGCCGATGGAACCCGGCTCGCGATGCGCATGTTTGGTGCCGTGTGTTTTCGGCGCGCCCTTAAAATCGTGGCGCTTCACCACGCCCTGAAAGCCGCGGCCTTTCGACGCACCTGAAACTTTTACCACATCGCCCTCGGCAAAAACTGAAACATCGATTTTTTTTCCTTTTTCAAATTCACCTTCGCTTGGTTTGAACTCTTTTCGCTTTTTGCCCAAAGCAATTTGCACCGATTCATATTTGTCTTTTTCTTTTGTTTTTATCTGCGTCACCTCAATGGGCCCCGCTTGAATAACCGTCAGGGGAATTACCGTGCCGTCATCAAGAAACATCTGGCTCATTTCGAGCTTCTTGCCAAGTATGAATTTTTTGACTGTTTTATGCATAAAGAAGTCCGACTTCCCCTTGGAAGTCGGACTTCCAGAAGATAGTCATTCTTTCTAGAAATGATCTCTAGAAAACATAGAGTATTTGTAGCACACTAAAAAAGGACTGTCCAGCTGGCGCCCCCGCCGCATCCTCAACTTCTGAAACCCGGCCCGCCAAGCTGAGCTTGGCTTTTTTCCTATTGACGTCAGGGCAGTTTTAATATATGTTCAGTAATCGGAAGGAGGGGCTATGCCCGCAAAAAGGATTCTGGTGGTGGATGAAAACAAGGACAGCCGTTATCTGATCAGACGGCAAGTCGAGAAACACAAGATGGGGATCGGTATCATCGAGGTCACGGGCAGTGAGGAGGCCCGCGACGCCCTCCGACTTGAACTCCCCGATCTCATGGTCACCGAGATCATGCTCGGGGGGAATTTCAGAGCAGGGCTTCAGCTCGTCGCTGATGCGCGGGAGAGTAACCGCTCGATGCCAGTCATCATCTACACTACGCAAGCGACGCGGCGCATGGAGGATGCAGCGATGGCACTCGGTGTCGCGGCGTTCCTACTCAAGCCTTCGTGTGACCACGGAGAACCGGCCGCGACCATCATCAAGCATCTGACCAGCCGCTAGGCGCGTCAGCCAAGAGGACCCCGAGTGCCGCCACGGTACCTGGGGCGTTTTCTTTTTACAAACTTAGTAGCAATCTCCGAACACCGAGTGTTCGGAGTCTTACAGGTTTAGAACAAAGTCGAAGAGTAACTAAAGATCATAAACCCAGGCTACAAGGACAAAGTATGCCGCAATAGTTGAGGCAATCATTAAAAGAAAGCCATAGATAAGAACTTTTTTCTCGTCAGTTCGTGATTGAGTCAACTTAAAGCCCAACGCAGCAGAACCTAAGAGGACTCCAATACTACCGAGCAAAAAGCCGATTTCACTAGTACGTTTAATAAGTAAAATCGAATAAAAGTAAAAAAGAGCGTTATCGCTTAGTACCCGCACGAAGTTGGCGGCCGTGACATCAAAAAGAGCGGATCCGAATAATATAAGGAAAAACGCTACCACTACAATCGATATTACATTGAGTAGGAGAAGCCACTTGGCACAGAAATTATAGTACCGCAGTATTCTTTCCATAATGACTATTATACTTGAATTTATACGCGAACAAAAACCCTGCTTTCGCGTGGCTTTTTTGTTATCCCTCGCACGGAGCTCGGGATGACATCCGTCTTATTGTAAAAGTATTTGGACGGATGTCACATCTTCACCTCAATATCGACGCCGGCGGGGAGGTTGAGGTTTGTTAAGGCGTCAACTATTTTTGCGGTTGGGTCGAGAATATCTACGATGCGTTTGTGAACGCGCATTTCAAATTGTTCGCGCGCGTTTTTATGCACGAACGTCGAGCGGTTCACAGTGTACTTGCGAATTTCGGTTGGAAGCGGCACGGGGCCTACAACTTCGCCGCCGTAGCGGCGAGCAGTATCAACAATTTGTTTGACCGATGCGTCGATCACTTTATTATCGTACGCGCGTATACGGATGCGGAGTTTATTTTTCTCCGCAACCGGTGCAGTTTTCTCGGCCGCCTTTGTTGCCATCAATTGATGTTATTTAACAATTTTCGTTACTACTCCTGCGCCTACCGTTTTGCCGCCCTCGCGGATTGCAAAACGCTGACGCTCTTCGAGCGCAACCGGCTGAATAAGTTTTACAACGAATTTCATCGTGTCGCCCGGCATAACCATTTCGGTTCCCTGCGGAAGAGTCACTTCACCAGTCACATCAGTCGTGCGGATATAGAACTGCGGTTTGTATCCGGCAAAAAACGGAGTATGCCGCCCTCCTTCTTCTTTGGTAAGGATGTAAACCTCGGACTCAAAATCCGTATGCGGGGTTACTGATCCGGGCTTTGCGATAACCTGCCCGCGCTCAACATCTTCTTTCTTCATTCCACGCAGTAAAATGCCCGCATTATCGCCCGCGATTCCTTCATCAAGCGACTTGTTGAACATTTCAATGCCGGTGACAACGGTTTTTGCCGTATCGCGGAGGCCGATAACTTCAACTTCTTCGTTCACTTTAACTTTTCCACGCTCGATGCGGCCCGTCACAACCGTACCTCTCCCTTCAATGGAAAAAACATCCTCAACCGGCATGAGAAACGGCTTGTCCGTCTCGCGAACGGGCTCTGGTATATATGTATCAAGCTGGTTAACAAGTTCCAAAACCGGCTTTGCCATTTCGTCATCTTTCGATTTTGCCTCAAGCGCCTTGAGAGCAGAACCACGAATAATCGGAGTTTTTTCGCCGTCATATTCGTACTTCGTGAGAAGATCGCGGATTTCCTGCTCAACCAAATCAATAAGTTCCGGATCATCAACCGCGTCGCATTTGTTCAAAAATACAATGATCGCGGGCACACCAACTTGGCGCGCAAGCAAGATGTGCTCGCGCGTTTGAGGCATTGGACCGTCGGTCGCGGCCACCACAAGTATCGCGCCATCCATCTGGGCGGCGCCGGTGATCATGTTTTTGATATAGTCGGCATGTCCCGGTGCGTCGATGTGCGCGTAGTGGCGCTTCGCGGTTTCGTACTCCGAATGATGAAGCGCAATCGTAATGCCGCGCGCACGCTCTTCAGGAGCGTTATCAATTTGTTCGACGTTTTCCTTGCGGACCTTGTTGCCGGTAAGGTCAAGAACATTGAGTATCGCCGCGGTTAACGTTGTTTTGCCATGGTCAACGTGGCCAATGGTACCAACATTCACGTGCGGCTTTGAACGGTCAAATTTCTCTGCCATATATAATGTAAATTAACGATAATTTATAGATAGAGCCAATGATAAAGAAAACGGGCGAACCTGTCAAATCTAAATCCCCCTGTTCACAAAGGAAGAGACTCGAGCGGAACTTCATCTATATCAAGATTTTCAGCCGTCGCTTCCTCGGCGTAAGTTGTTTGCTTACCTTCTGGGGGGGTCTGATCTTCAGTATCCATAAGTGACATAACTATACCACAAAATGAGAAAAAAAAGAAAAGCGACCGCGGGGTCGCTTGGTCACTCAAGACTTTTCTGCATGTAGAGGAACTTGCCGTGTTCGGTGATGATCTGGTAGCCATGCTCGGCGTAGAACTTTCCCTGTTCAGTGGTCGCCTCAAGCCACACCGCCAAGCGCTCGGACCGCCGCACAAGCCGCTCAAACTGACGAAGGAGCTTCGGCGCGAGCAGGATGCCGTGTCGCTCTTTTGTGAAAAGCTGCACCAACTCAACGCGCTCGCCATCCGGCAGGAAGCAGAACATCGCTTCGCCGACGATTTTTCCTTTTCGGTTGCGTCTGTCTACGCGCACGCGCGCAGACAAAACATAGTCAGCGCCGTGTCGATCCAACTGGTACGAGAACCGCGATCCCATGCTACCACCTCCTTTCAGGCAGTCCGCAAGATACGAAATATTGAATAGTCCTCGATCACCGGATTTGCAAGCAGTTTCTTGCACGCTTCTTCTACCTGCCCACGTGCATCTGCTTCGTCTTGCGAACTGGTCTTCAGCTTGATTGAC
>MHOB01000039.1 GCA_001821795.1 Candidatus Ryanbacteria bacterium RIFCSPLOWO2_12_FULL_47_9c | reverse complement strand
TGGAGTTACAAACGGCGCGATGCGCGATGATAACGAATGGCATGGTGATCCAGACAAAAATAACTACCTGACAACGCCGATTAACTACCAAAACTGGGTTACGGGACCATATCGTTGGCATGAAATTGATGCAAATCAATATGAATGCCAAGACACTGTTCAGGGCCTTAATAGTCCTGCTGGTCTTGCATATAAAAAACAATGGAGTACACCGGGCGGGGATACGAACGTTTGTAACCAACCGCGATATACAAGCGATTCGCGATGGCACTGTTGGGATTTTTATTGTTCATGCAATTGGGATGGGCAACAAACAACCGAACTTTCGCAACCGGGCCATAACCGAACTGTAGATGGTCCTTTCTGTGATGCCGTGGGTTCTGATCCGCCCATCCCTGATGATCCGGAGGGAAGAATTCCCAGTCCGCGCGAGCCATTTGGAATGAAAGGGACGGTTTTAAGTTCTAAAAAACTTAGGGAACTTAAGATAAAAGCCATGAGTTTGGGCGTATATGATCCATGCGCCGCGGTGCCGGCAAATTGTTCGGCCGGTACCAACGGTCCCATATTTAACCTAACGTCCCAGACGGGCGTTAATGCGGTGGCAAAGATCCCTGGGATTACCCCCGCATTTGGCGCCGGTGACAGCCCTTATCTTATAAAACCCGTAAATCGAACAGCGATTGCCGGCGGTTATATCCGAGGCAACGTCCGCCTTGATGAGTCTACTATACTAAAGGTTTTGGGTCGGGTGCCAGATTGGATGGTTAATGGTAATGCTAGTAATCCAGCAGTTTCAGCATCCACAACACTTCAGAATTTCTCAACTCTATATAATATCTGGGATAAAAATCCGGACGGAAGTGACACCCCGATAGATATGAAAAATAAATGTCCGTATAACGTTCGCCATGGTGTGACAAACGAAGAGCGCGCAAGGCCGTGTTATGTGCTTTGGATAAGCGGCGATCTCGATTATTTTGGGAGCGGCGTTCAAACTACCGGAGAGCCGCCGCCGGATGTCCCGCCGGAGGAAGCGGACTACAGTATTTTCATAATTGTTGAAGGAAGAATCACCGTTCAAAGCTCTCCCAGGATTTATGCGTTTCCCCATCCGTCTGGAAAAAGCCATATTTTTCTTGTCTCCAATAGTGCTGCGTCAACCTACGCGGCGCCCGCTATTACCCTAAATGGCAGCGCAGAAGGAGGCGCTTTTCTTGCGCTTCGCGGCAGTATCGCTTCAACGCAGAACGTCAATATCAATGTTAAAGCACTTGTCGCGCAGTGGGTATATGTTTCGGGTGGGGCAAAAATTTACTTTGACGATGGGTTGAAAAGTCCGTTTAGCGACTCGGGCGGGTTTCAGGTTACGGGGGCAAATTTTACCGCATATTACGAGAAGAAGTAACGTCTCATTTCTTCTTTTAAGCAGGGCATTGTAGAATTGGTTTATGAATCCCTTTTCTTTTCCGGCAATAGGGGTTGATATTTCCGACGAATCGTTTAAATACGTGCGCCTTGAGCATCATGGTGGAAGGCGGAGTATTCTTTTTTTTGGGGATCAAAATTTGCCGCAGGGCACCATCGAGGCGGGCGAGATCAAGGACGTTGGCGTTCTTGCCGACAGTCTCTCGCGGAGTCTCCGCGATTATCGGTCACGCTTTCCATACTTAATACTGTCGCTTCCGGAGGAGAAGGGATATTTGAGACTTATTCGAATGCAGCACCTTCCGGCATCGGAGATACGAAATGCCCTTGCTTTTCAGCTGGAGGAGCACATTCCCTATCCTCCCGCGGAGCTTTACTTTGATTTTCAAACTGTTAAAGAAGCAACGGGCGCCAAGAAAGAAATAGACGTTGTCATAACTGCGTACCCGAAAAAAATCATCGAGTCGTATATGGAAGCTGTCACGCGCGCCGGATTTACGCCGGTTATATTTGAACTTGAATCTCAAGCGGTCGCGCGCGCAATTATTTCGAAGGGGACGACCGACGCGGTTCTTATTGGCGATATTGGGAGAACCCGGACGACATATTCTATTGTGTACCGCGGGGTTGTCCATTTTACCTCAACGGTAAAAATGGGCGGGCGCGATATTGATGCGATTTTGCGCGATTCGTTGCATATATCCGATGCCCAAGCCCAGGATATAAAGGTTGGGCGTGGGCTTGATTTTTCATCCGAGGAAATTATCGAAAGTCTTTCGCCCGCTCTTTCAGTGCTTGATGAGGAAGCGGGACGCCAGATAAAGTTTTGGGATCGCCGCCGCGCGGAGGGCGAGCCGCTTATTTCCCGCGTGTACCTTTGCGGGGGCGACGCACATCTTAGGGGATTGCCGGAAGCGCTCTCACGAAATCTTGGCATACCTGTACAGCGCGCACGCATCTGGGAAAATGTCTTCGACGTATCTGCGTATGTGCCCACGATGAGCGCTCACACGACTCTTCGGTACGCAACGGCTTTCGGTCTTGCTTTGCGTGGAGATGATGACCTTTTTCGTTGAATTATGAATCCCGTACGAAATTGTACAAAAAATATTTTATGCAAAATAATATACCTGCAACCCAAAACAAACACAATAAATGAATCTTCTTCCGGAAAATTTTAAACGAGAGCTCAAACACGAAGCGTGGAGGCGGTTCCTAGTATTTTTTGGAACGTACGTGACGTTGATTGAAATCGTGGCGATTACGCTTCTTTTGCCTTCTTTCTTCTTTTTGCGGTTCCAGATCGACGAATTCCGCAAACAGCGCGATGCTGTTTTACAAGGAACAGATTATCGGACAATGGTTGATGGAAAAGCGAGCGTTGACAGCATAAACCGGTCGGTACAGCTTTTTAATGCTTTTATGGAAAGCGATCATACGATGACTCCGATTCTGTCAGACGTGATTGCGCGGCTGCCGGAGGATACTTTTCTTGGAACCTTTTCGCTTGTTCGTAGGGCGGAACGGAAGGCGACCCTTACGTTGAGCGGCGTTGCGGGGCACCGCGATTCGCTCACCCAATTCGTTGACCGGCTTGAAAAGAGCCCTTTCGCGGACGGCGAGGCCGATGTTCCCAAGGATGTATTTAAGAAAGAGACCGATACGGTCTTTACGCTCGTCCTTCCCATAAAATGATGAACATACTTAGTAAAAAGTTTTTTCTCACCTTGGTTGCACTTATCGCGATTCAGGCATTTTTTATCACCGCCTTTATATACTTTCTTCAGTATAGTATTTTGCCGCTCTCTAATGATTTGCTCTCAGTATTGCGTGAAATAAAAATAGCGGGGAACAGCAAGAATTATTTCATAAACATTGTGAAAAAAGATATTGAGGATGACAAACAAGAAATTGAAGCTATCAAGAACCATTTTTTTGATTATCGGGGACGGGCGGCAAAGCAGTTTATTATTTTTCTCGAGGATGCGGCGAAGAGAAATAATCTCTCACAAACCATCGGTACGCTCCTTGCGGATAATCCTCCGATGACTACTATTTCCGTCTCCGGCAGTTTTTCGAATGTCATGACTTTTTTGAAACAGATGGAAAATGAGCGCATATTGCTTAAAGTCGAAAGCGTTTCAATGCAGGCATCAGCTGGTAAGGTTGACGCAACAATTAAAGTAACAATGCCGCTTCCATGAAATCATTCAAAGATTTATTCTCATCTCAAAAAATTAGCCCGGGAACTTTGTCCCCGTCACTCATCAGCCACGTTGACGTCATTTGGAAAACAACCGTAGCGTTTCTTATCGTGTTTTTTGTTGCGGTGCTCCTTTTTGATGGCTATATTTTTCTCTTTAGGGTACAGGAGCTTGATGAAGAGCGAATTGATATTGGAAACGAGGCGGAGATCGTGGGGATTAAGAAAGGAGCATTTCAAGAGGCAAAAGAAAATTTGAAGATGCGTTCGCAGAATTTCTCAACCGCAACAACAAGTGTGCCCCGGCGCAATCCGTTTGAACAAACGGTCCGTAAGCCATAGAATGATTTCAGCCGGGCACGCCCCTGTAGTTCAACGGATAGAACGAGGGACTTCTAATCCCTAAATCGAGGTTCAACTCCTCGCGGGGGCATTAAAGAAAAAGCCACTCACCCGACATTGTAGTTTTAGTAATCTAGTGAGCGGCGTAGTTACGCGGGTTGTTACCTCCAGTTCAGGTTGTTCGCTTGATTGATGATTGCTTCCACGCGCCACGGCCGCAACACGGCGACCGATCCAAGAAAAACCGAGGAAGCTCCCACGTCGTGGTAGTGTTCCACATCTTTCGAACATAAAATGCCGCCGCCTCCATTGATCGGTTTTGTGAATCCCGCGTCACGCAGACGCGCGATCCATTCACATACCAATGGACGCAACGTTTTGCCGGACAGGCCGCCCCCACCCAACTTTGCGAGCGGCGATGTTTTGCTACCCCAAACGCTCTGCCAATCAACTCCTTGCCATCCAAAGGGCAAAGTGTTGGAGACGCAAATCGCATCACAACTAGGGTGATCGTTGAGCTCTCGAATTGCTTGTACTGGAGCAGAGGCAATGCTGTACTTCGGCATGATCGGCACGCCAAGTATGTCTGCGATCTCGAGCACCTTTGCCGATTCACCGATCAACTCATGCGGATTGTGTCTGGTGTTCGGACAGGACAAGTTAATCTGCAAACCAAACGGCGCAGAAAAACTGTCCTTGACGAAGCCGATTATTTCCACCATGAGGCGAAGTTCCTCCATCCTTTTCTTGGGCGTATCCGTCAGCGACATGATAGAAAGCAAAAACGGTTCTGTTCGTTTCTGCCAATTGCCAGTCCCGAGCAGAGCACCGAGGCCGGGGTTACTTAGGCCAACGGAGTTTAGCATCACGCCGCGCAACGGCCTCGCTTTAACGCACCCTGGAAATGGATTACGTGGCGTGTAGTGTTGCGTGAGCAACATATTGCCCTTGCGAGGCAGAAGCGTTGCCGTTTTTGCGACAAACGTCATTCTCGCAAAGTTCAGGCCGAACAAACTCCACACTTTGTGGAACCAGTAACCTTCTCCGAAAAATCCTTGCACACCCGAAGCGCCAAGGACGTTTCCAAAGTCAATCCCGCGGAGCTTCATTTTTTTCCTCCCGCGTTCGTATTCAGTTGTTTAATAGCGATTCCTGTTGTGAGGTTAGCGTACTTGCTCAGAAATTACTACCTTTTTGTGGTTCCCTAACTACATCGTTTACAATTTTTTATATACCTCGTAGACTTTTTGCGCTCCGTTTATGGCGCGGTGCGGCATTGGCTCGATTGACGCCGAGAGTCGCCTCGTTATAATAAACAGGTGACCAAGTTTACAAAAAAAGAGACTGAAGAGCTTGCGCGGATGATCTCACGTGCTTTTGATGACGTTGCCCGTAAAAAGGATATTACCGATCTGCGAGTTCACGTTGATAAACGTTT
>MHOB01000038.1:17731-17837 GCA_001821795.1 Candidatus Ryanbacteria bacterium RIFCSPLOWO2_12_FULL_47_9c | reverse complement strand
TTATATATGTGAATGGAAGCATCGTCTATAAACTCAAAATTTATATTTAAAGTGCTGTCTATCGGAATCATGCTTTTTATAAGCTATGCGGCCAGTCTTTTTGTTC
>MHOB01000038.1:13128-17705 GCA_001821795.1 Candidatus Ryanbacteria bacterium RIFCSPLOWO2_12_FULL_47_9c | reverse complement strand
TATCAAGCAGAAGCATTAAAAACGCAATCGGGAGACGCCTCGCGTGTTCTTATACATGGAAAACTTCCAGGGTTTGATGAAAGGGGAACCAGTATATACCGTCTCGTAGACAGAGTGCTCAAATATGCAATTTTATTTATTTCGCTCACGTTCATTGCCTTTTTTCTTACAGAGGTTATCTATCAATTAAAACTTCATCCAATACAATACTTGCTTGTAGGGCTGGGGCTTGCTGAGTTTTATCTTTTACTGCTTGCGTTTATGGAACATATTGGATTTCTGCGGGCGTATATTATTGCGGCAGTTATGACTATTTTACTCATCTCGCTTTATAGCCGTTTTATTTTAAAGAACAAAAAGGGCGGCGCCTTGATAGCAATTTTGCTTACGGTTATTTACTCTTATCTTCTTGCTGTGCTTTACCTTGAGACCTATGCACTTTTGTCTGGCGCACTTCTCCTTTTTGCTGTTCTTTCTGGGGTCATGTTTATTACCAGAAACCTCAATTGGTATGATGCTTTTAGCTATGTCAAAAAATAACTTAAAAGTTCTGAACGCGTCCAACACGCGACCCACTAAGGTACAAATATAACTCTATAAAATAAGCCTTAATTCACAATGTCTCGTGTCCAACACCGAGTGCTGGACAGAAAAAAGACTTGCACAAGGAAAGTCTTTTTTGTTTGAGTTATCCTTGCTAAAGTGCTGGTATACGTTAGGAAGCTCTATGGTCATCACATTCATCACCGGCAACCCATCTAAAGCAGAGCAACTTGGGCGACATCTTGACTATCCTATAGAACATCGAAAGCTTGATCTCCCAGAAATTCAATCGTTGGATCTTAGAGAAATCATCAAGCACAAGGCAAAGGAGGCGTACAAACAGATTCAGGCTCCGGTGCTTGTGGAAGACACATCACTTACTTTCAACGCTCTGGGCAGATTGCCGGGGCAACTCATAAAGTGGTTCTTGACAGAACTCGATAACGATGGACTTTGTAAGTTGCTCGATAGATATGAAGATCACTCAGCTCTAGCAGAAGTATGCTTTGGTTTCTATGATGGCGATGAGCTGAAAACTTTCGAAGGACAAGCGAAGGGTACGATTGCCAAAACACCGAAAGGCGAGCGAGGTTTTGGCTGGGATCCAATTTTCATTCCAGATGGTCGCGCAAAAACTTGGGGTGAAATGGATCACGAAGAGCAAAAAGAAACCTCAATGCGACGAATTGCATTGAAAAAACTCGAAGCGTATCTGAAGTCATAAGTTGTATCCTAGATCGGTACAACTTTTTATTTTTTTGATGTAATACAAAGGTGTTATACTTTTGGCTATGACAGAGCAAGAGATCTTAGAGCTTATACAAAATGATTCGTGGATGATGAGTATTATCCAAAATGCTCGTTCTTTAAATCTTCCAGATTGGATGATCGGAGCTGGTTTTGTGCGAAACAGAGTTTGGGACTATCTACATGGTTATAAAAACAAAGAAGTGCCAACTGCCGATATAGATTTAATATATTTTGACCAAAATAATATAGACGAAAAAGCAGATATGAGGTTGTCAAAGAAAATGAAAGAGAAAACAGGAGTTAATTGGGAAATTGTAAATCAGGCATATACACACAAATGGCACAACCGAGAACCATATAAAGATACTGAAGACGCTTTGGCTGACTGGGTTGAAACACCCACATGTGTAGCGGTATCTATGACGCAGGGTGGAAATTTAAAGCTACATGCCCCATTGGGGGTTGATGACCTAGTTAATCTTATCGTTCGTCGCAACGAAAAGTGCTCTGATTTTAAGTCATACAAGAGTAGAGCTACCAGTAAGAAATGGAAAGAAAAATGGCCGAAATTAACTATCTTGGAAGAATAAGCCATTTTCGAACTTTTTGCGCTCCCATAACAGAGTGTTTGACATAAAGTAGAAACCATGATAATAATCATTTCCAGAGGAGGTGAAAATTGTCGACCAAATATTCAAGGTCGGGTGGCAAGTACAGCGGCAACCACACGACCCTCATCCCTGCCGCAGCGACAGTTTGTGACATCGCTCATGAATGCAAAGCGGTGACACGAATATCTCCAGGGTTCATTAAGGCAGGCCTTTCCTCGGTTAATGGACAACGTCGAGTCAAAATCGTAGACAAAGACGAATGCGTTCTTCTCTCGGTGAGGGATAACACCTCTCATCAAGAAGTGTATGTCTATGCGAGTGATAGGCAAGTGGCAAAGCTTGCTATCGCTCGCGGAGTAAGGAACGCAGGCCTACATCTTTCGTTTGGAAGAGCCTAGTTTGGGTTAACGGGCGACCGCCTACGAGTGTCGCCCAAAAACAAAAGGTGTTGTCTGAGAAAACGACTCTTTTTGTTTTTGACGGTAATGATTTCTCAGTTCTAACCTGATAGTATTTTGGTATGGAATTACTCGTTGAGGCGTTTCTCTTGGGGCTGGTTGGCGGAGCTATTCCCGGTCCAATTTTGACTGGTACATTTACAGAAATTCTTAAGAGCGGTTTTCTTAAAGGATGCAGAGTGATTATTTTGGCTTTCATTGCAGAAACTATCGGAGCTCTTATTGCGCTCTATGTTCTCTATACTTTGGGCCTTTCCAAACTCGCGATTCAAGTGATTTCGGTTGGTGGCTCTCTCGTTCTTTTTTGGCTCGCATTTGAGGTCTGGAAAATTCACGCGATTAATATTGAAGCTAAGCAAATTTTATCTTTCCCAAAAATTTTACTCCTAACAGCTCTTAATAGTGGTTACTGGATATTTTGGATAACGGTTGGCATTCCTAAAGCGCTCTCGCTAGACCAAAAATTAATGGGCGGGAAATTCTTGTTTCTGTTCTTGTTTGAATTGGCTTGGTTGGTGATGACTTTTACCCTTGCTTTTATTTTTTTTAGATTTCGTCCGCTTTTGCAGAGGAAAAGTTTAGTAAGTGCAACTTTCAAGATTTTAGCTCTCGTTTTGGTACTATTGGGTATTAAAACTTTAATAGGGGTTTTCTAAACCAATAGCGAGTTCATAGGGTTTTTTTGCTCTAACATTCTATGCAATAATAGATACATGAACAAAAAAGTTTTTTTAGACCACTGGATTGATTGGACGATAGCCATTATCATCATGGTTTTCATTGTGGTATGGGGCGCGATACAAAAATACTCTATTGAACAAGAGTATAGTTTTACCGGTGATGATATCTATTATTCGATAAAAATTCATCAAAGACCTCAAGAGCAAAATACTGAACTAAGAACGACAGATAATCTGGTCAGTCGCTGTATTCCAAAATTTCAAGGTGGTGGACAGGGATCGGGGATAACCGCGAGCGCGGAGTATGCCTCGCGGTGTACTAGCCAACAAACAAAAGAACGGTGTGATGTAGTCGATGTTTATAGGGCATCTACAAAAAATTTTGGCAATTCTGATGGTATACCGGATTGCACTTGGGTAGTTTCAGATCGCTAAAAATGAGTTTGCATAAAATCTCTCTGGAAGAAAGAAAAGGGGAGTTGTTTATTTTTTCGGAGGCCGTGTTGTGGTCGTTTTTTCCAATTGTAACCGTACTAACGTACTCGGCATTGCCGAGCTTGGCCTCGCTTGCGTGGAGTACTTTATTTGCGGCGATGTCTTTTGGAGCTCTTGTTCTCTATAGAAAAACATGGAGAGAACTTTTAAATCCCATTCTCTGGCGGTACATATTTTTTATTGTTTTGTTTCTCGGTGTATTATTTTACTATTTCTTTTTCACGGGTCTTAGCAAGACAACCGCGGGCAATGCAGGCATCATCGCGCTTTTTGAAATTTTTACGTCTTTTCTCTTTTTTCATGTTTTGAGAGACGAAACCATTTCCCGCGATCATAAGCTCGGGGCGCTTCTCATGGTTGTGGGCGCCATCATTGTGCTTGCGCCAAACTTTTCCAGCATAAAGACAGGAGACTTTTTTATACTTGCCGCAACGTTTTGTGCTCCGTGGGGAAATCTTTTCCAGCAACGGGCGCGGAAAATTGCTTCAAGCGAAAGCATACTGTTTTTGCGCAGCATACTATCGGTCCCGATTCTGTTTGTGCTTGCTGCCGCCCTTGGCGCATCCGCGCCGCTAGACAGTGTAAAGTCGTCACTCCCGTTTCTTATCATAAATGGCGCGGTGCTTCTTGGCTTTTCAAAAATCCTATGGATCGAAGGGATCCATCGAATATCCGTAACTAAGGCAAATGCACTAAACAGCATAACGCCGCTTCTTACTTTGCTTCTTGCTTGGCCCATTCTCCACGAAATACCAAGCGCATGGCAACTTTTCTCTCTCATCCCACTTCTTGTTGGCACGCTGCTTCTGACGAATCAGATAAAAATAGTATCCAAATCTTTGCTTTTGTAATATTGACATATTACTCTTTTTATTGTATCCTCCTGAATGGAAAGGAGGTCAAAGGTGGCAAACAAGGATTCAAGGTCGGGTGGGAAATATAGCGGCAACCACACGACCCTCATCCCTGCAGCGGCGGCAATCTGTGACATCGCTCACGAGTGTGAAGCGGTGACGCGGATATCCCCAGGATTCATCAAG
>MHOB01000038.1:6140-13077 GCA_001821795.1 Candidatus Ryanbacteria bacterium RIFCSPLOWO2_12_FULL_47_9c | reverse complement strand
AACACCTCTCATCAAGAAGTGTATGTCTATGCGAGTGATAGGCAAGTGGCAAAGCTTACTATCGCTCGCGGGGTTCGTGAAGCTGACCTGCACCTCTCGTTCGGGAAGTTCTAGAAGGTTTACGGGCGACCACCTCTAAGTGTCGCCCCAAAACAAAAGGCATTGTTTATATAAACGATACCTTTTGTTTCTGAAACGTACTCGGCTGTTTCGGATTTTCTTAAATAATGAGCATGCACTCCATCGCTTTTTTCAAAGGGGTTTTTCACCGGCTTGAACGCTACGAGCGGCATATTTCGTCGGTAGCGCTTGTTGTTGGATTTGTCATAGACAATCTCACGCTCACGCGCATTGACCTCTGGATAGACCATATTGTCATCGTTGCCTATATCATCGTTGCCGTCTCGAGTATTATTGTCGTGCATTTGCCCAAGAAAGGGGCTCTGATATCACGCGTTCAGCCGTTTGCGCCCCTTCCGATGCAGTTTGCTTTCGGTGGACTTTTCAGCAGCTTCTTTGTTTTTTATTCGCACAGCGCCGCGCTTGCTTCGAGTTGGTTTTTTCTACTTTTTCTTTCCGCGCTTCTCGTTGGGAACGAATTTTTCAAAAAACGCTATGAGCGGCTCGCATTTCAGTTCGGGATCTTTTACATCGCCCTTTTCTCGTACCTTGTTTTTATTGTCCCGGTATTGACGAAGAGAATGGGAGCGGGAATATTTTTGCTTTCGGGCGCGGCGAGTATTGCGTTGATGTCGGTTTTTATTTTCTTGCTCGCGTTTATTGCCCCGCTCCGCATGCGCGAAGAGCGAAAAGTGCTTACCAAGATCATTGCTGCGATCTTTGTTGCCATGAATGTTCTTTATTTTTTAAATATCATTCCGCCGATTCCGCTTGCGCTTAAAGAAGCGGGAGTATATTACTCAGTTACAAGAACACAGGATGGCAACTATATTCTCAAAGGTGAACCGAGAGCGTGGTACGCGTTTTTAAAGCGACCCGTTCTGCACATTTCACAGGGGGCACCGGCATATTTTTATAGTGCTGTCTTTGCACCAACGGAGCTCAAAACGCGCATTGTGCACCAGTGGGAATTTTTTGATGAAAGCCGCGGCATGTGGATAGTGTCCTCGCGCGTACAATTTGCGATCGTCGGCGGCCGTGACGGAGGATACCGTGGGTATTCCTTCAAAACAAATGTAGCCCCCGGTTTCTGGCGGGTCAGTGTTGAAACGGAACGCGGCCAGCTACTTGGGCGAAGGCAGTTTAAGCTTGAGCGCTGACGGGGGCTTTTGCTAACCAAGTTTGTGTGGTAGTATGGCGGCTGTATGGGTTTGAAGGTTTTTATATCCGTTGCGGCGTTGGCGCTCATTATCGGCGGCGCGGTCTTTTTCTTTTTTGTGTCGGCGTCGCGTGAGCCGGGTGGGTTCGGTGCCGCAGTTTTTTCCTTTTTTGCATCAGCACCGCGCGAGCCGGGCAAACTTGACGCCTTTGCCCAGTGTCTAAACGATAAAGGCGCAATTTTCTACGGAGCTTATTGGTGTCCACACTGCCAGAACCAAAAGAAAATGTTTGATACTTCGGCAAAACTATTGGATTACGTTGAGTGTTCGACGCCAGATGGTAGAGGGCAATTGTCGATTTGTAAAGATAAAGAAATTAAGGGGTATCCTACGTGGATTTTTGCGGATGGCTCGCGCGAATCGGGAGAGATAGCGCTCTCGCATCTTGCAGAAAAAACTGGTTGCGAACTTCCCAAGTAATATGAGTTCGTTGGCACTACTTACAACGCGCGTGCTTTCGCTTGGGACCATTGCGCTTGAGATAGTGTCGATTGTCATATTTCTTGCTCTCGTAGCGCGCAAAGAAAAATTTTTACGAATTGTACGTAAACACACTCTTCTTATTGGATTTTTAGTTTCATTTGGATCGGTCGTGGCGAGTATGTATTACTCAAATATTGTTGGGTTTACACCTTGTACTCTTTGTTGGGTTCAGCGCATTTTTCTCTATCCGCAAGCGCTTATTTTTGGCATTGCACTTTTCAAGCGAGATTTTGGCGTTGCTGATTATATTTTAGGGCTTTCGATTGTTGGGGGCGCAGTTGCGCTTTACCATACGTATATTCAGTTTGGCGGCGCGCCGCTTGTGCCGTGCTCCGCTGAGGTTATTTCTTGTTCACAGCGTTTCTTTGTGGAGTTTGGCTATATAACAATCCCGACGATGTCACTCTCGGCGTTCGTGCTCATTGCGCTGTGTATGGTGGCACTCAAACGAGTCCCTCCTGTGCTACACTAAATGTATGGATGAAGAAACGCGAAAGCGGTTTGATGAGCAGGCGCAAAAATTGGATGCAATATACCGTTCAGCAGAACAAACACGAAGATATTTTCTGTGGGTGCTTATAATTACGGTTGTGGCGATTATCCTGCCGCTTGTTGGTTTGCTTATTGCCATCCCAAGTTTCTTGAGCGTGTACAGCTCTCTTAATTTCTAAATACAGGGGGAATGGCAAAAAAATCCATTGAGATTCTTGCGCGGGCGGTGATCGTACGTCGCGGCAGGATTCTTCTTTGTAGGCGAAAGGCCGCTGATTATCTTTTTCTGCCGGGCGGGCATGTGGAATTTGGGGAGACCGTTGAGAACGCGCTTCGGCGCGAGATTAAAGAAGAACTCGGCGTGCGGTTTTTTATACTTTCATTTATGGGCGTTGAACAGGAGATGTATAAAAGAAAGGGTATAATGAGCCATGAAATTAATTTTGTTTTTTTGGGACGGATTGCAAAAACCCATGTTCAATCACTTGAGGACGAATATGAATTTCAGTGGGTTCCTCTTGCGGAATTTTCTCAAAGAACCGTTTTGCCTAAATTGCTTGTCTCGCACGTTGCGCGGTGGCTAAAAAACAGAAAAACTTTTTGGGCGATGAGCTCTTGAAAATATGCCCGAAAAGTACTTACAGACAATAAACTTTTGGGTCTTGGAGATTTACTGCCCCATGATATACTAAAAAGGTCCAGTCACTTATTTTTTATATATTTTAAGTAAGACGTATGGAAAAATTGCTTCGCGATTTTATATCGCACGAAGATCGTCAGTATAATTTTAAGCTCGGACAGCTTATTGCGTCCGCGCTCACTGGTTTTTTGGCAGGCCTTGTATCGGCGAGCATTGTTTGGATGCTTGCGCTTTACTACATCAACAGTTTTGTTCTTTCTTGAGGGAAGAACAAAACTGTTGACAAGGCGCATTTCTTGCGCTATACTTTTCCCGGACCTATAATCTTCGGAGGTGTGAACCGTGAGAATCAACCGTATGCTGCGTGTGGCGTTCATCGTGACGCTTCATGCATACTTTCTTGCATCGAGTTCATTTTCAGAAGAGGTTTCCTATGAGACCATAGCTTCGGCTAGGGTACCCCGCTCTGAACATAGAGAACCACTTCTGAAAACCCGCAATCGTACTTCTGATTGGTACTGTACCGTACGCGAAGGACTGCGTCGTTGTAGAACAAGCCGCACTTTTCCCATTGGGCGCGAGGTTAAAGGGGGCCTAGTCGAACGGGCGTGCATTAAGAGCGCAAATATTCCACTGGGGCTTCTCAACGAGAGCGGGAGTCTTGCGCCCGGCGTTACCGTTGTAGTTGACGCGAGCTACTATGGAAAGTCCTTTCACCAAAGGCCAACAACCAGCGGTGAGACTTATAACATGTACGCGTATACTGCTGCGCATCCGACTCTTCCCTTTGGCTCGCGCCTTTTGGTGTGCAATCCGGAGGCAGGGCGATGCGTTACGGTAAAAGTCAACGACCGCGGATCTTTTTGCCGGAAATACGGCCGAGGGCTTGATCTCTCCAAGCGTGCGGCTTGCACGCTTGGCTTTTGCAGAGAGGGGACGGCACAGGTTTACGCGACGGTACTTTCAGTACCAAGCAACAAAAGGGCATCCTAGGGGTGCCCTCTTTTTCTTGCGGCGTGTAAGATTTTTATGTTGCCCGAGTCTCCTATTGCATATGGACAAAAGGTCATTATTTATTTAAAAAAATAACAAAACAAAATATGAATCACATAACAAAACAAGTTCTCGTCGGCGCTGTTGCGCTGGCGATGGTAGCACCTCTTGCGTTTGCCGACACTAATTCTTCTTCGAGCAGAGAGGCGCAAGGTCGCATGAATGTGGTAATAGGCCCTGCGGGCCACGCGCTTGTTCGCGGCACAGTCGAGTCCGTAAGCGCCAATTCTCTCACGGTCAAAAGTTGGGGAGGGAGCTGGATAATCCGCGCATCTGCCGATACTTCAATTGCTCCGCGCTTCACGGGTAGCGTAGGCGACTTAGCAAAAATCCAGGTTGGCGATTTTGTGGGCGCGAGTGGCAAAGTTGCAACCAATCAGAATTTTACGATTGATGCGGCTAATATTCGCAACTGGTCCGAGCGCAAAGAAGAGCGCATGACGAACAAAGAAATTAAAAAGCAGGAGCGGGAATCTCGCAAGAATGGGATCGGCAAAATCTTTGTTGGTATCGCAAGCTCGATAGGCGCTGATACGTTCGTACTTTCCCATGCAAAAGCTACATCAACTGTACACGTTTCGTCTGATACAAAAATAGTCAACCGCAATTGGGCGAAAATTTTGCTCGGTGATATCGCGGTTCACGACCGGGTCCGTGTTTTTGGAACGAAAGCCAATAGCGACATTACGGCGCAGGTGGTGAGCGATATCTCCTTGCCACGGTGAAAACCCTTTATCCAAAAACCAAAACCCGCTATCTAATAGGGGGTTTTTGGTTTTCGTGCTGGATGTAAGAAATAAATTGCGCTATCGTCATAGATAATGGAACCCGAAGAATTTTTGAGAGCATACGATAAATATGCCGATGCCATTTTTCGCCACTGCTACTTCCGGCTTTCCGACCGCGAGCTTGCCCAAGACACTGCGCAAGAAACATTTACGCGTACGTGGAAATACATCGCCGACGGAGGGGACGTTAAAAATATCCGCGCGTTTTTGTACCGAGTGGCGCATAATCTGATCATCGACGAATGGAAGCGCAAAAAGGCCGTTTCTCTCGAAGAGCTTGCCGAAAAAGGATTTGATCCAAAAGACGACAATAATGTGGATCTTGCTAATGTGTTTGATGCGCGTGAGGCGGCAAAAGTCTTGGAGCTCCTTGACAAGCCGTATCGAGAGGTGGTTGTCATGAGGTATATAGATGATATGTCTCCAAAAGAGATTGCACGCATACTTGGTGAGACCGAAAATACGATATCGGTGCGGATTCATCGGGCGCTTAAAAAAGCAAAGGAGCTTTTAAATCATGAATGATAAATTTGAACAATTAATGCGCGAGTTCAGGAAAGTAAATCTTGGCACGCGCGAAAAAGAAACAATGCGCACACATATAGCGGCGTTTGTTACCGCGCATCCGCGCGCAAAACGCATGCCGTGGATTATGCATTTTACGGTTTGGCGCACGTCGTTTGCCGCGCTCGGCGTATTTGCGGTACTTGGGTTCGGCACGTCGTACGCCGCAGAAGGCGCATTGCCAAAAGATTTGCTCTACCCGGTGAAAGTTAGTATCAATGAAAAAGTGCGCGGCTTTGTCGCTGTCTCTCCGCGTGCGCAGGCCGCGTGGGCATCGCGCAAAGTCGAGCGGCGGCTTGAAGAAGCAGAAGAACTCGCGAGTCAAGGCAAGCTTGATGCCAATGTGAAGATGGAGCTTGAGTCGCGCATTGAAGACAACGCGAAAGAGGCGGACGAGTTAATCGCGCAGCTTGATATAGAAGCGAGAGCCGAGGCAAGCTCGGAGCTTGAATCAACGCTTGAGGGGCACGAGAGGGTTCTTTTGCAAATTTCCAAGTCAGACGGCGAGAGTGCTTCCTCAACACTCGATTTTGCAGGCGTGGTCAAAAAGCAAAAGCGCGCCGTTAAGAAAGAGCGCTCGCGCACCGAGCAGCAAATTAAATCCGGAGTGCAGAAAGAAAAAGCCGCGGAGATGAAACTGCGCGCCGTAGAGCGCCAAATTGAAACTGTGCGTGAAAATGTTGGGGAGCGCGCAGAAGAAAAACTTTCAGGTGCTACCGAGCTTGTAAGCGAGGGCAAAGCGAAGCTCGAAAGCGGCGAGTCGGGCGAAGCGTTCATTCTTTTCCAGAAAGCGGGGCGCGAGGCGACAAAAGCGCGCATTGAGGGACGAGCAAAAAAAGAGCTTAAAATCGAGGTCGACATATCTTTGGATAGCGATGCGACAACTACTATCGATGATTGATAGGTAAAATTATTTAAGTCGCACTAAGTTTATACAAGCGAGCTTGGGCAGATATTTTTGAGCGGGCAAGTTTGGCATTTTCTGCGCTGCGCGGTGCAAGTGGCGCGGCCATGTTCGATTGTCATGTATGTAAACTTAAACCAATCTTTTTTTGGTACAAGTACCATAAGTTTTTGCTCTATTTTTAGTGGATTATCGGTATCGGCAAGTCCCCATCGTTGAGCGAGACGGCCTACATGTGTATCAACTGCGATACCTTGTACAACGCCATATGCATTGCCCAAAATTACGTTCGCGCTTTTGCGGGCGATGCCCGGAATGGTAACCATTTCGGCCATTGTGCGCGGAAGTGATCCTGCAAACGCGCGTTCGATTTTTTGAGCAGCAGCAATGATATTGCGCGCTTTTGCACGGTAAAAGCCGGTTTGGTAAATCATGCGCTCGATATCCTGTTGCCGCGCACGGGCAAAATCTCGCGCGGTCTTATATTTTTTAAAAAGCGCAGGAGTAACTTCATTGACTTTTTTATCGGTACATTGTGCCGAGAGCATTACTGCCACAAGAAGCTGGAAATTATTGCCGTATTTCAAGGCCATGCGTGCCCGCGGATAGGTTTTTTTGAGAATGCGGAGGATTTTTTGAGCGCGCGCGTATCGAGCGGGCGCCAGTTCGTGCA
>MHOB01000038.1:2232-6086 GCA_001821795.1 Candidatus Ryanbacteria bacterium RIFCSPLOWO2_12_FULL_47_9c | reverse complement strand
CGTGCACAATCCACAGTTTTGTGTAAGTTCGGAATTTATGCATATTTCAAATGTATCATGCCTCTTGCCGCATACGAAGTTTGCGGTATACTAGAGAAATATGAAGAAGGTGGCAATTTTTACGACACCATCCTGTGTCTATTGCAAAAAGACGAAAGAGTTTTTCAAAAATCATAGCGTTGAATATACGGAATACGATGTAACGCGAGATGTTGCCAGGCGCGATGAAATGATTCAGCGTTCAGGGCAGATGGGAGTTCCGGTTATCGATATTGACGGGACGCTGGTTTTGGGATTTGACGAACGGCGACTCCGGCAACTTTTAGGGGTCGGGGCGTAAATATGCATACGGGCGGGCGCTACATTAAAGATATCATCTATGGCGCTAACGACGGAATCATAACAACGTTTGCGGTGGTCGCGGGTGTCGCGGGCGCGGATCTTTCGCCCGCAATTGTTATTTTGCTTGGGGCTGCAAACCTTTTTGCCGATGGTTTTTCAATGGCCGCCTCAAATTATCTTGGTTCAAAATCAGAAAGAGACTTCGTACGAAAAGAGCACGATGGAGTTGAGCGTGATCTTGCTGATGCGCCACGGGAAGAACAGAACGAAATGATCGCATTGCTTCAGGAGCAGGGATACGGCAAAGAAGACGCGCCTCTGCTCGCGCGTCTCATGTTTAAAAATAAAGAGTTTTTTGTTGACCTCATGATGCACGAGGAACTTGAACTCTCGTCCCACGCTCGTGAGGGCATTATGCGCAAGGCCGCGGCGACGTTTATTGCATTTGTCGGCATGGGGTTTATCCCAATTATTCCTTTTCTTTTTTTGTCTTCGACCGCGCACCTTTTTGCTTACTCGGTAGGCGCTACGGGCGCCGCTCTTTTTCTTGTCGGATCGCTTCGATCACTCGTGACAAAAAATTCCTGGATTTTTTCAGGGCTTGAAATGCTTGTTGTGGGAGGAATCGCCGCCTCGATTGCTTATGTTGTTGGGGCTTTTCTCAAGAGCGCGGTGGGCGTGTTTTAGTTACTTCCATTCGTTGAGCTTAAGTTGGACTGTTTCTTTTTCCGCTCCCCGGAGATAGGTGAGAGAAATTTGGTCTCCCGGGATAGTATTTTCTAGAATATCTTCCAGTGAGTTTTTCTCGGTGATTGTTTTCCCGTTGCACGCAAGAATAATATCGCCGTCTCGTATTCCGGCGCTCTCGGCAGCGCTTCCCGGCACGACCGCGTGGTCTCCGGGGATGGGTTCTCGTACTACAAGCGCCCCGTAGTTTATGGGGAGTTTAAAGTGTTGTTGAAGAGCGGTGTTGAGGAGCATGTAACGAATGCCGATAAAAGGACGGCGGATGCGTCCGTATTTTTGAATGTCGGTGATGTCCCGCTTTGCTTTTTCTATAGGGATTGCAAAGCCGATGTTTTGCGCGCCAAAGACCACGGCCGCGTTAATGCCGATAACTTCACCATTCATGTTAACGAGAGGTCCTCCCGAATTGCCCGGATTTATCGCGGCGTCGGTCTGAATAAGGCCGCGAAGCCGTTCTTGATGCCCCGACATATCGCTGATTGCGGTGATAAGCCGCGACAGCCCCGAAACAACGCCTGTTGAAACCGAGCTTTGGAATTCCCCAAGTGCGTTGCCTATTGCAATAACCGTTTGCCCCAGCCGGAGCGTACGCGAATCGCCAAGTGGCGCTACCCGATAATTTTCTGGAAGAGTTGTTTTTAAGATGGCAACGTCGTGGATGGGATAGCACGCGAGAATAGTAAGATCGCTTTTATTGCCTTCTTGGTCGAAGATGGTGTAGTGGGCGTCTGGGTCCACGATGACGTGTTTGTTAGTGAGGACAAGCCCGTCGTCCGAAATAATGAAACCGGAACCGCCGCCAAGCCGCACATTGCCGTCTTCATCTTTTGGGATCATTACATCGGTCATGTTTTTGAAAGGAAGCGTTCCCTCCATTTCCTCAAGATGTTTTGTAATGGTGATTGATACAACCGAGGGAAGTATTTTCTCAACCGCGCGTATAATCTCTTCTTCATGGGTCATATAGCTTTAATATACCAGAAAAAAATGGTATAAAAAATGCGACTCCTCGTAGTTCAATGGATAGAACAACTCCGTCCTAAGGGGTTGATGGGGGTTCGATTCCCTCCGAGGAGACAATCTTTTAAAAAAAACCACTGCGTGCTATGGTTTCACTGAACTCGGGTGGTTCTTATGACTGGAGGTGATTATGCCAACCCGCGAAGATTTTCAGGACGAGCTTGTCTGGAGGGTTCTCGTGTACACCGTGAGCTTCGAACCCGCTGCCTGTGCACCCGGCAACCTTTTCCTGCGGGATCTTGCGTCCCTCATCGAGGCCTATCTCGCGGGACACAAGTATGGATTCGGATCTCCGCGTTCTCCCGCCGCAAGCTTTTTTCTCCTGGGCGTGGTGTTTCCGGTCGTCTGTTTCTCGCGTACGATCGATGAGGCAGAGTTGATCCTCGAGCGCATCCGCACCTGTTACGGCGCCACGTAGCCAGCCCTCCCACGGCTGGCACTTTTTTGCTATACTGTAGTATATGAATTGGATAGAAAACAATTACGGTTATTGGGCAAAGTTGTTTTTTGATACCATTCCTCTGAATGTTATCGTGCCGGTTTTTGTTGCATTTATCATCTGGTCACTCGTGTGGAAGGGAATGGCACTCTGGAAAGCCGCTCACAATAGGAGCGCCGTATGGTTTGTTGTCTTGCTACTCGTCAACACACTCGGGATTCTCGAAATTCTCTATATTTTCGTGTTCGGTAAGAAGTCAGACAAAACCGATTTATAATTATAAATCTTTTTCCAACACATGAAATGGAATCAACCGCCATATGGATTTCTCTGGCTTGTTATCATTGATGGTTTCCTGTATATTGTTTTTTCCGTGGTAACTGTCGATCTTCGTAATCCATTTCCCGCTTGGGTCGGCTTCTTTATATTTTTGATTGTTCTCAATATCGCTATGTATTTGGTCAAGCGCAAACGATAGAGTTGCTTTTCGTGTTAGTCTTGGTACATTAACTTCCAGTGGGCCTATAGTTCAGTGGTAGAACGCATCCATGGCATGGATGAGGTCGGAGTTCGATTCTCCGTAGGTCCATTGACTCTTTTAATTAGAAATGGTATTATGTTGCCGAACAATGGTTGGGTTGTTTCCTCATACACCCAGCCCCAAAAAAGGAGGATAAGACAATGATGAGGAGGACTCTTGGTCTGATTCTTGTTCTTTCCATCATATTCATGGCCCGCCTCGCCTCGGCGGATGACTGGGAGGAAGGGTGGATGAAGGAGGTGCGCGGTGTCGAGCCGCCGCCGAAGGTCTGCCAGATGATCTACGATCACGACTGGCCGACGAAGGAGGGTCTCGAGCTTCCCGGCGCGCGCGAGAAGGAGGCGGAGTTCAACAGGTCCATCACGCGCGAGTTAGTGGACGTTCTTCGCTCGCACGACAGGGCTGTCCGCGAGAGGACGTGCCCGGAGTTCTTCCCGCGCGGCTTCGTGGACACAGCGGACATCGCCGAAAAGATCTTCTTGTACCTCCGGGATGCCGGCGCGAAGCCGGCGGATATCGGCCTCACGATCGGCGGTTTCCGTACCATCGTCCTCGAGGACTACCGGTGGCAGCTCGCTGACCTCCGCACGGAGGTCATGCGTGGGAAGTGCACTTTCACTGACTGCATCGGCGGAGTGTACGATCTCGCGCGGGAGGCAACGAGTTCCGGTGAGCTTGGTTGGAACTTCAAGCCAGTCGAGCTTGGGTTGCTCGACTGCGAGGCGGGCGAGACTTGTACGAGGGATGACTTCGTCAAGCTTGCCA
>MHOB01000038.1:0-2173 GCA_001821795.1 Candidatus Ryanbacteria bacterium RIFCSPLOWO2_12_FULL_47_9c | reverse complement strand
GCGAGTCCGCAACCAGCCGCTCGCCGACACCGAAGGTGTCGGCTTTCTTATTTATGCGTTATGCTTTCTTTAAGGTGGCAGGAAAACTTATCAAAATTTTTATCTTGGCACTTGTTCTCAATTTTATTTGGGAAGAGTTACATTCGCGTTTCTATATACAGTATCAAGGCGAACCAATCACCCATGCTATTCTGGCGCGCGCGGCGTTTTTTGATGCTTTAATAATTCTCATTGGGGCGGTTTTCCTCCTTTTCCTGCCGCCGTTTCTTGGGCGTATATGGTTAGTGCTTACCGGGCTTTTGATGTTTGCGATCGGCCTTGAAATCTTTGCGCTTGCAACTGGTCGGTGGCAATACAACCAATCCATGCCCATGATACCAGTTCTCGGCATTGGCCTCACGCCAACAATCCAGCTTGCTCTTCTGGGCTTCCTTAGTTATAGTATCTTTGCAGTCACCGGAAAGGGAAGGAGGTAACCTTTTCTTTTCAAAAGGCGTTATAACTTTCAAATACTAAGCAAAGCCAGAGTGACTATTCTATGACGGCAGCTACACAAAAAGACGAGGAAATACTTTTGGCCTCGCTTGACGATCCATCGCGGTTTGCTTTTTTGGTTGATAAATACCAAAGACCCTTTCTCCGGCTTGCCTATGGTGTTGTGCGCTCGCGGGAGGAGGCGGAGGATATTGTTCAGGAAGCATTCTGTGATGTTTATCGCAACGCGCTGAAGTTTAAAAAACAAGAGGGGGCGACGTTCAAAAGCTGGGCTTACCGGGTTGTGTTAAACAAAGCGATTTCCCATTACCGCAAGCTCAAGAAAGAACGCGAGCGGTTCAGCGCCCTTGAACCCGCGCATTACGAAAACCTGGGCGCGCCCGAGAGTCTTTCCGGAGACGTGGACATTCAAATAACGGTTGAGCGGCTCCTTACCAATCTTCCGGAAGATTTCAGAAGGGTTGTGTCTGCGTATTATCTGGAAGACAAGTCGTACGCGGATATCGCAAAAGAGGAAAGTATATCGCTTTCAACCCTCAAAATGCGTCTCTTCCGGGCAAAGAAGATGCTCCGGCAGATGATATAAATAATCAAAATTTGTATGAACAATATATATTCAAATCAGCTAAAAAGTCGAACGATGCGCAAGGTTTATGGCATCTGGTTTATGAAGCGGGTACTTCCGTGGCTTGCGGCGGAGTTTGTGGTGCTCTCGACTATTTTTGCGGGGGCGCAAAGTTACCTTTCATTTGGGCATATTTTAAATAATGCTGTTGTGCGCGTAAAATACTATTCGCTCTTGAGCTTCAGTGATTTTCTCATGAGCGCGGTGACAAATGCCGATCTTTTTACCCTTACCATGCTTGCGGGGGCATTCTTTGTGGGGACCCTGGTGGTTCGTGACACCATTCGTGCCACGCGGCGGATGAGGGCCGGTAACTTTCTGCGCATGTCGCGCGTTCTTTATAGTAGATAAGACAAAAGGTCAGCCATTACCCATATAACAAATGCTTAGGGCCCCCATTGTGGGGGTTTTAAGTTTAGCCATTTTTTTGCTACGCTGGTTCAAAGCACGATCAGTCCAGGACCCAAAGAACAACAATAAAACACTGGAAGCGTGGCTGAGTGGTTGAAGGCACCGCACTCGAAATGCGGCATGGGGGAAACCCCATCGGAGGTTCGAATCCTCCCGCTTCCGTATTTTATCCGAATCAAGGTTTTGATAGACAATGGAAACGCTCATCTTTCACCGCCTTTTTGAAGTAAAAGAATTTGCCCTTCTTACACTTTTTATTGGGATGATTATTGAGGGTGAAGTCGTGCTTTTCTCTGCGGCCTTTCTTGTACGTGAAGGGTATCTGAAACCTGGTCCCGTATTCTTTGCCGCTTTTGCGGGAATGCTTATTGGGGATGTTTTATGGTACTGGCTTGGACGCTGGGCATACGATTCTTTTCCGCGTCTCCGTCGCTGGATTGACCGTATCGCGGTACCGCTCGATCGGCATATCCGAGAGCGTTTGTTCCACTCAATATTCATCTCAAAGTTTGCTGCCGGAATTCATCACCCCGTGCTCATGCGCGCGGGGTCACTTGGCATATCGTTGAAAAGATTTGTTTTTGACGACATAATTTCGACTTTTATTTGGGTTCTCGTTATTGGGGGGCTTGGATATCTCTC
>MHOB01000037.1:6031-8159 GCA_001821795.1 Candidatus Ryanbacteria bacterium RIFCSPLOWO2_12_FULL_47_9c | reverse complement strand
ACACTTGTATATGTAAGCGGGCGGGGAATTGTTATTAACGAACCGTCGGTCATCGCAATAAACCAAAAGACGGGACATGTTGTCGCGGTTGGTTCCGAGGCGAAGCGTATGGTAGGGCGCACCCCGGGCCATATTGTAGCAATACGCCCGCTTGTAGATGGCGTCATTTCCGATTTTGAAGTCACGGAAGAAATGCTCCGTTATTTCATTAATAGAGCGCTTGAGAATCCAGTGCATTTCCTCTCTCGTCCGCGTGTGGTAATTGGCATCCCATCAGGCATCACGGAAGTGGAACGGCGCGCCGTCAAAGATGCAGCGCTCTCGGCAGGCGCCCGCGAGGCGTATTTAGTGGAAGAACCAATGGCGGCCGCCATCGGTGTCCGGCTTGAAGTACAAGATCCAATAGGCAATATGATTGTGGATATCGGCGGCGGCACGGCCGATATCGCGGTCGTGTCTTTAGGTGGAATTGTAGCGGCGAAAAACTTGCGGATTGCCGGCGACCGGTTAAACCAAGATATCATACAATATGCTCGGGATGAATTCAAACTCCTTTTGGGTGAAAGAACTGCAGAGGATCTTAAAATTGCGATTGGGTCTGTGCTACCCCAGCCGGTGGCGCTTGAGGCAACTATGCGCGGACGCGATCTTGTCACGGGATTACCCCGCGAGGTGCTTGTAACCGATGTCGATATCCGAGAAGCGATGAAATCTTCCACGGCGACGCTCATAAAAGCAATCCGTGAGACAATTGAGGTAACTCCTCCGGAGCTCGTTGCGGATATTATTCATCGGGGAATAGTGCTTGTCGGCGGGGGATCACTTTTGCGTGGACTCGGTGCACTTATAGAACGCGAAACACGCATTCCTGTGAAAGTTGCTGAAGATCCTCTTACAGCAGTTGTGCGCGGTGCGGGCATCATTCTTGAAGACCTCGACAAGTTAAGGGAAGTGCTGATTGAGCCCGAACATGAGAAAGCAATCGGTTAAGGTAAAATACCTATTGTGGGGATTTTTTCTTTTTCTTACGATACTCGCGTTTTTTACGCGTGTTTTATTGCCGCTTGAAACAACGTTTCTCGATATCATTAACCGCCTCTTGCTTGGATATAAACAAGTAACGAACAACACAGCGGAGTTTAACACTACAAACAACGGCGGGCGCGTAATCGCAAAACGAAGCGATGAGTTTCAGTCTGTTTTTACGATTGACCGGGGTGTGCCCATCGGAACAAAAGTACTTTCTGGAGATGTTTTTGTCGGCGTTGTTATAGGAGGGGGTTCATCATCAAGCAAAGTACAATCAATTGCGTCCCCCTCTTCTCATACTCAAGGGGTTTTTGAAAATTCTGGAATTCCATCAGATTTTGAGGGAAGGGGCGCCGGTCTTCTAAGTACAAAAATACCGCGCGGTATAACCGTGGCAGAAGGGGATACTATAGTACACGACGAGGGCCGTAAACTTATCATTGGGACAGTCGCGGAGATTATTGATATCCTATCAGATCCCTTTTTAACGATTATTGTTCAAAGTCCGATTAATATTACAACGCTCAAAAACATTGAAATATTAACTCTATGATTTTTGATTTTTTTGTTTTTTCTCCGCCCGTATTTGCGCTTTTTTTCAGAAAAAACTGGGTTTTAACTGTATTCACGTTCTGCGGGTTAGTTGCCACAGAATTTTTCTCAACTCTTCCGTTCATAATGCTTTCTCTCCCGCTTGTCCTTGGAGTTATCACCATTCGGTTTCTTCTTGGTATTTTTGATGCTACCTCATTTCTTAGTTTTCTTTTTGCGTACAGCGGGGGGGTACTCGTACGCGCCGGAGGAACTCTCGTTGCTCAATCTTATTACTCCAAAGCATGGTCTAGTGAATATTTGGTTCGCGGAGGGATTTTTCTGCTTCGGGAGTTGACGTTCGGTTTTTTTCTCGCTTTTAGTATAATAGCATTAAGATATTCGCTAGTAATTATTCAACGTGCGTTTGAGAAAGAGAAAAATTTATGACCTTTCGCCCGACGAGGTATTTCTGGATGAAAAAGAAATACCTGGTCTTTCGCGCGAGCGTCGTGAAGGAATGATCGAAAAACCAATCAGCAGGGAGGCATTTCTCACATTCAGCATT
>MHOB01000037.1:0-6021 GCA_001821795.1 Candidatus Ryanbacteria bacterium RIFCSPLOWO2_12_FULL_47_9c | reverse complement strand
TTTTCGGATGGATATTATTCGGCCGCGTTTTTTGGCTTCAGATTGTGCGCGGAAAAGAACTCGAACAAAGGGCAGAAAGCAATTCAATTCAGACGCTGTATATCGAGCCGCCGCGCGGAATTATATACGACCGGAATGGAAAGGAACTTGCTTTTAATGAAGCATATAAAGATGATTTGGGAATCATTAGGTATCGCCGTGTCTCGCGTCATCCTTATGCGTTCAGCCATGTACTTGGGTTTGTTGGAGATATTTCTTCGGAAGATATTGAAAAGGAGGGTCGTATCGCCGGAGTTCCGGAAATTGGAAAAAGCGGAATAGAACAAACGTATAACGATATACTTCGCGGTAAACCAGGAAAACAAGATCGGGAATTGAATGCACGAGGTACCGTCATTGCCGAAGGTCCCATGATACAACCGCGAGAAGGGGAGAATATTTCCCTTACGATCGACGCAGAACTTCAAGAAGCATTCTGGAAGACATTTGACGATACCGTGCGGGCGCATGATTTCCTCGGCGGTGCGGGCGTTATTTTTTCCATCAACGACGGAGAAATTCTTTCTCTTGTCAGTGTCCCTAGCTTTGATGTAAATGCTTTTTCACGCGGTCTCGAACCAAAAGAAGCAAAAGAAATATTCTCCGATGGGCGCGCCCCCATTTTCAATCGGGCGCTTTCTGGCGCATTCGCGCCAGGATCAACTATAAAGCCGTTCCTTGCGCTCGCCGCGCTCGAGGAACGTGTTATTGATCCAAATCGGCAACTATACAGTTCGGGCGCCCTTACCATTCCCGATCCGTTTCGCAAAGGTGCGGTAAGCCGTTTTGGCGATTGGCGAGCGCATGGTTTTGTTGATATGAGACGGGCAATAGCAGTTTCATCTAATGTTTATTTTTATACCGTTGGAGGCGGATATGAAGATATTACGGGCCTCGGTGTATCACGTATTAAATTGTGGTTGAACCGTTTTGGATTCGACGGGACGACGGGTATTGATATTTTAGGCGAACGAGCCGGCTTTTTACCCGATCCAGAATGGAAAAAAACAGCACACCCCGAAAACCCGATTTGGCGCATCGGCGATACATACCATATCAGCATCGGACAGGGAGATGTTCTGGTAACTCCTCTCGGGATCGCACGCGGTCTTGCGATGATCGCAACAGGCGGTAAGAAGATAACGCCACACTTACTCAAAAAAAACGTACCAGTCGTGGAAAATTATCTTCCTATTAATCCCGTCAACTATTCAATTGTACGCGAAGGGATGTTTGGGGTTACGCGCCCTGGCGGAACGGCGTCATCGCTCGGATCCTTTCCGTTTTCTATAGCAGGGAAAACGGGGTCTGCTGAAACAAGCGCGGAGCAAAGAACACATTCGTGGTTCATAGGGTACGCCCCGTATGAGAATCCCCGTATTGGTATTGTCGTATTTTTAGAATCGGGTCCGCGCGCGAACAGTGTAGGTGCGGTACACGTGGTTTCTGAGATTTTTCGTTGGATACAAGAACACGAGGAAAACAATATCCTTGTACGTTGACATGGGAAAAACTTTTACCTATAATACAGACTCGATCTTAGCCCGCTTATATGTCCTACTCATCAGACGACCAAGAATACCTTTCGCCCGAGGGGTATCGTAAATTACAGGAGAAGCTTTCTGAACTCAAGACCCAGAGGCGGGTTGAAATTGCAAAACATCTCGAATATGCGAAAGAACTTGGCGATCTTTCGGAAAATGCCGAATATGCGGAAGCAAAAGAGGAACAAATGGTGAATGAAACAGAAATCGCGAAATTGGAAAGTATTCTTTCACGCGCAAAAGTTGTCGTGCATGAAATTAGCGAAACAATTCGAGTCGGTTCGGTTATCGTGTGCAAACGCTCTGGAATCTCCGAAGAGCAATTCACGATTGTCGGCAGAGAAGAGGCAGACCCGCTTAAAGGCAATATATCGCATGAATCGCCACTTGGAAAAGCATTCCTTGGACATAGAAAAAGTGAAAAAATTTTAGTCTTGACTCCGCGCGGAGAAATTGAATACCATATTATCGATATCATATAGCAATGAGTTCATTTGAAGAAATACGCAGTGCCCGCATCAAAAAGCTTGAAATTGCGCGCACTGCTTTCGGCAACGTATATCCGGCTCGCGCACACCTCACTCACAGGATTACCGAGATATTAAAAAATTTTTCTCAATTGCTCAAAAATAAGCGCGTAATAATCACGGTCGGACGAATTCGGGCGCTGCGGCCACATGGGGGGTCTGTTTTTTTTGACCTCGAAGACAACGGAGTGCAAATTCAGGGTTTTCTGCGCAGAGATGACATCGATAAAAAACTTTTTGAGGTATTTTTGGAAGCGGTAGACATTGGTGATTTCGTAGAAATATCAGGAAAAGCATACTTTACCAAGAAAAGAGAGCGGTCAGTCATCGTATCGCGCTGGAGATTACTCTCCAAATCGCTTCGCCCGCTTCCCGAAAAGTGGCATGGGCTTACTGACATCGAGGAACGATATCGAAAGCGTGCGCTTGACCTTATCTCAAATGAAGAAACTCGATCCCTCTTCATTACTCGCGCACGCCTTATAACATTTCTTCGCGGCTATTTTGACGCACTTAATTTTATCGAAGTTGAAACTCCGATTCTTCAAGCGATCCCTGGCGGTACCAACGCACGCCCGTTTACCACGCACCACAATGCCCTCGATACCGACCTCTATCTCCGGATTGCACCGGAGCTTTATTTGAAACGTCTTGTTGTCGGAGGATTTAATCGTGTTTACGAAATTGGGCGCAATTTTAGAAACGAAGGAATTGATGTAACTCATAATCCGGAATTTACCATGTTAGAAGCATATATTTCGTACTTTGATTATGAAGAGCTGATGAAATTTATTGAGACAATGATGAAAAAACTTCTCCGTACGATATTTCGAAAAAATGAATTTTCTTATCTGAATCAAACAATTAGTTTCACAAAACCATTTAAACGCATAACTTTTTTTGATGCGCTTCGGCAATATGCACTCATACCAGACATAGAAAATCTATCGCGTGAAGATCTCATAATTAGAGCGAAACGACTCGGCGTCGATGTAGCGCAAACAAAAAATATGGCAAATCTCCTCGATAGTATTTTTAAGAAAGCGGTCAAACAACATTGCGTACAACCTGTTTTTGTCTATGATTGGCCAGCAACACTTATCCCTCTCGCGAAACGCTCCGAGAAAAATGCGAGTATTGTTGAAAGTTTTCAGCTCTATATGGGGGGGCTTGAACTTGTGAAAGGTTTCTCTGAATTGAATGATCCGATTGATCAGCGGGCACGTTTTGAAGAGCAGGAGGCCTTGCGTGAGGGGGGAGACGAAGAGGCACAACATCTTGACGAGGATTATCTGGAAAACCTCGAATACGGCTTGCCCCCAACTGCCGGTTTTGGGCTTGGGATTGACCGTCTGACACTTCTTGTTTCAAATACTCATAATATTCGGGACGTTATCCTATTTCCAACATTGCGTCCTAAAAACTAAAATAAACGTTTTCACGGTTGATAACCTGTGAATAAAATCCTGATTTGAGCAGGATTTTCTTTGTTTTTCAATGTTTTTTATTTTTTCACGTATTTCTTGTCAATCTTAGATTGTGGTATATATTGTTTATATAGTGTAAAGAAGTGGGGTATTGTGGATAATCCTGTGGATAAAGTTAATAACAAATATGTTCCTTGGTGAGTACACGCACGCGATTGATACAAAAAAGAGATTATCAATACCTACGCGATTACGGAAAGAATTGGGCGACAGGGCTGTTTTGACACGAGGACCTGACCACTGCTTATTCCTCTATCCACAAAGCGCCTGGGAAAGAATTGCCAACAAATTGAGCGCGTTGTCACTGGGACAGGCCGATACAAGGAATTTCGTGCGTTTTACGCTCTCTGGCGCATCGGAAGTAGAGTTTGATGGCCTTGGGCGCATTACTATCCCGGAGAACCTTAAACAATATTCAAGACTCGGAAATAAAGCGGTGGTCGTCGGCGTGAATGACAGGATAGAAATCTGGTCTCCAGAAGGATGGGAAGAAATCCGTAAGAAAACTGAAAATAATGCCGACCAACTTGCAGAACGCCTTGGAGAGTTAGGGGTATTCTGATGGACCATAAGCCGGTTCTCACAGATAAAGTAATGCAGTATCTTGATCCACAACCGGGAAAAATAATTATAGATGGAACACTAGATGGTTGCGGACATTCTCAAGAAATATCAAAACGACTTCAGGGGAATGGTCTAATCATCGGGATCGAAATTGATAAAGATTTGGTAAAACAGGCCATAAAAAAAAATATCCGCGGACTCATTGTTGAAAAAAATAATTATAAAAATATGAAAGAGGTCATAGCAAAACATAATATCAGATCAGTTGATGGCGTACTACTGGATTTCGGCATGAGCTCATGGCATCTTGAAGAATCGGGAAGGGGATTTTCATTTCAAAGAAATGAGCCGCTTGATATGCGCTTTTCACATGAAGAAGAAAAAACCGCGGCATCAATTATTAATTCGTTACCAGAAAATGATCTCGCAGATATTTTTCAACAGTACGGGGAAGAAAGACATGCCCGGAAAATCGCGCACGCGATTGTCGCTACCCGAAAACATGAGCGCATCATACAAACTCAGCAACTCGTTGAAATCGTACGACGTTGTACGCCCCGAGCTTTCTTCCGAACTCATTCGACAACAAAAATTTTTCAAGCTCTTCGGATCGCGGTCAATGACGAACTCAACAATGTCCGGGCTGGAATCCAAGCGGCAATGGAAGTAGTAAAACCGGGTGGACGCGTGGTTGCCATTTCATTTCATTCGCTTGAGGATCGAATTGTAAAAAGCGCGTTTCGAACATGGGGGGCGGTGCTTACAAAAAAAGGCGTGTCCGCATCGCGCGCTGAACAATTACTGAATCCGAGGTCTCGTTCTGCGCGGCTGCGTGCCTGGGAAAACAAATCATGAAAAAGAAATCACTCATTCTTATCGCTCTCGCGGCTGTATCAGGAGCAGCGCTCGTTGGATTTACAAACAACGCTGTTGTTGAAGGGTTTGCATTAGTAACCGAGGAAGAAAAACTTACGGAGATTGAGCATCGCTATCAGGAGCTTGAAACAAGATATCTCGCAATTATCTACGGTAACCTTGCGGAAGATGCGTACGAAGCGGGACTTGTCGCTCAAACTACTCCACGATTCATCAAACCAGATTCCCTCGTAGGGTTTTTGGTAGAATAAGCCGGAAATCAAATGGACGGGTTCACAAAAAGAGCCTGGTTTACAGCATTCTGGATAACACTTGTATTCGCGGGCGTTATCGCTCGAGTATTTTGGCTTCAAATAGTTCGCGGAGACTCATACGCGACGGAAGCAATTCAACAACAAAAAATAACCCAAAAATTAAAGGCGCGTCGGGGATCAATCCTGGCGCATGAAAAAGAAAGATCGGTTCCCCTTGCCGTTACAAAGAACGGGTGGATTTTGGGAATTGATCCTCGGCTTATCGATAATCCAAAGGAACTTTATGTAAAACTTACGGATCTCGGCGTAACTGCGCTTTCTGAAGAAGAATTTACTCGCCGCGCTTCCAAAAAAGATGATCCGTATGAAATTATAGAAGAGCGTGTCTCACGAGAGACAAAAGAGAAGGTAGAGAACGCACAGTTCCCGGGCGTATATTTCTCTCCCGACGAATGGCGTTTCTATCCGGCTGGTGATTTTGCATCACAAATCCTTGGTTTTGTTGATAAAGACGGTATCGGTAAATATGGACTCGAGCAGTTCTATCACTACGACCTTCTCGGTGAAAATGGCGTTTTTGAAGGCGAGAAAACTCCAGGAGGACGTCTCCTGCTGTTTGGTGATAATCTCTTACGTCCCCAAAAAGATGGGGTCGATATAGTGCTCACGATCGATACCAACGTCCAAATACTTCTCGAGAGTACTTTGCGTAAAGCATACGAAAAATATG
>MHOB01000036.1 GCA_001821795.1 Candidatus Ryanbacteria bacterium RIFCSPLOWO2_12_FULL_47_9c | reverse complement strand
CTTATGTCCTCCGTCTCTCCATCGAAATATGTGGAGGTTACGGAATATTAACCGTATATCCATCGCGTCCGGCTTTCGCCATTCGCTTAGGACCGACTAACCCTTGGTTGATTGCCATTGCCAAGGAAACCTTAGTCTTTCGGCGTGCGGGGATTTCACCCGCATTGTGGTTACTTGTGCCAACATTCTCTCTTCTGTACGCTCCACGAGAAGCCTCGCGGTCCCGCTTCACAGCATACAAAATGCTCTCCTACCATCACATATCAATAAAGATATGCAATTCGCACCTTCGGTACTACGTTTAAGCCCCGATTATTTTCGGCGCAAGGTCTTTCGACGAGTGAGCTGTTACGCACTCTTTAAAGGATGGCTGCTTCTAAGCCAACCTCCTCGCTGTCTGAAAAACCTCACCTCCTTAAGTGCACTGAACGTAGATTTAGGGACCTTAGATTGCGATCTGGGCTCTTTCCCTCTTGACCGATGGAGCTTAGCCCCCATGGTCTGACTAGCAATCCGAAACACCAACCATTCGGAGTTTGATAGGACTGTCGAGATTTCTCCCTTTACAGACCTTCCAGTGCTCTACCTGCTGGTTTGCGATTGCCGCTAGCCCAAAAGCTATTTCGGAGAGAACCAGCTATTACCAGGTTCGATTAGCTTTTCACTCCTTACCACAGCTCATCCGAGAGTTTTGTACCACTCACCGGTTCGGACCTCCTGCCGCCTTTCGACGACATTCATCCTGGCCATGGTAAGCTCACCTGGCTTCGGGTCTATCACGAACTACGTTCAAACCACACACGTATTCTTTAATAAGAACACGTGTATGATTTGATAAACGCCCTATTCAGACTCGCTTTCGCTACACCTCCTCCCGCTGAGCGGGATTAGATTACGTAATGCATGATAACTCGTTGGCTCATTCTTCAATAGGCACGCCGTCACCCCGAGCAACATTGCTGTCGCGAGGGGCTCCGACTCTTTGTAGGCATATGGTTTCAGAGACTATTTCATCGCCCTCACCGGGCTGCTTTTCACCTTTCCCTCACGGTACTTGTTCACTATCGGTCTCCAAGAGTATTTAGCCTTGGCCGTTTAGTGCGGCCTGTTTCCTCCGACCCTGTCATGTGTCGAAGTACTCAAGAATACTGTCTAAAAGTACAAAAATACTTTCGCATACAGGACTATCACCTTCTTTGGTTGGGCTTTCCAGCCGCATTCCGCTAATATTTTTGTTGTATAAACTCTCTCCCGCCGAAGCAGGAACAACAGCATCTTACAACCCCCCAAATTAGCAAACTAGTAAACTAGCAACAAATTTGAGGTTTGGGCTTCTCCCGTTTCGCTCGCCGCTACTAAGGGAATGAGAAATATTTAAAACACTTGCCCCAATTGACAGGCCAGTGTTTTAAATATTTCATTCTTTTCTTTTCCTCCAGGTACTGAGATGTTTCACTTCCCTGGGTTTGCCTCATATCCTGAGTTACAGGATAGATACCACGAATTTTCGTCGTGGTAGGTTTCCCTATTCGGAAATCGCCGGATCGAAGGTTGCTCGACACCTCCCCGACGCTTATCGCAGCCAAGCCACGTCCTTCATCGCCTCTTAGAACCTAGGCATCCACCATACGCCCTTTTTTTGTTTCCCGTTAGAAAATGCACACCTCCAATCTTCGACCAAAATGTCGAAATATTGGAGTCATTTTTTCTACCTGATTACTCAATTGTCAAAGTCCGGTCGTTCGGGGATCGCGTAAAAGACTCCGTCTCACACGATGAACCAAAAAATCCTCCGAGCGGAGGACCTGTCTTACGACACATCACAAGCGACTCAACGCCGCCCGCTCTTCAGACTTTTTAAGTTGTATTTAGTATTCATTTCGCATAAGTATTGTAGCGCGACTGATTTACCGTGTCAACTCTTCAAATATTCAGTGCAGGCAACGAGAATTCCGTTATGGACACGAAGAACCCACGCGCGCATAAAAAATCCTCTGCCTTGCCAACCAGCAGTGCAGAGGATTTTTTTATTCTGATCAGAACTTAATACTATTCGCGGATATCGCGTCTAAGCTTCTCGATCAATTGTGATGCATGCTCTTTGCCGCCAAGGCCAAACGCAAGGCCACCGGCAAGGGCTACCATTGCAACGAGAGCGGTCACAAGGGTTTGTACAAGCTCCGGCACTATCCGAAGTTGTAAGAGAGCTGCGAGCAGGGCGAAAATCCAAATCGCCCACTTTGCCACCGCGCCGATGAGAGCCGCTGCAGGCATATGAGCCGCATGCGCCGATCCACGAGCAATTCTCTGTACAATGTCACCCAGCACCGCCGCCGCAATTATGAAAATCGCAGCAATAACAACATTCGGGATATAAGCTACAACCGAAGCAAGAAAAATGCTTACCTCGGTAAGCCCGAGAATATTGACCGCAACCAGAAGCGCAAGCACGATGAAAAACCACCTCACAAGACCTCCAAGAAAAGCTCCCGAGTCTAGTTTAAATCCTCCACGGGTAAGCACTTCTTCGGCACCGAGACTTTCAAATACCGAGTCGATCTTCAACGCGCGCACAACCTGCTCAATCAATCTTCCAAGCATTACCGCGACAATCCAGAGGACAATAAAAGAAAAAAGCGCGACCACAAGCTGCGGAATAAAACCAAAAACTGCATTCGCGAGAGTGGTAAGCGCTTCTTCGAAAGAACGTACACTAACTTCACCCAAACTTCCATTCATAAGAGAGACAAACAAAAACGAATAAAACTACAAAGAATAATTAGATTATTTTGACCTTTTAAAGATATTATACCACAAAAATCAAGGCTTATTGGCAACCTGTGGATAAAATTAATTGGGCCGTGTAGGAATCGAACCTACGCTCTATCGCGTGTGAAGCGATCGTTTTGCCATTAAACTAACGGCCCCCTACCCAATCCCGAGTTTATTGAGCAATATCTCGTGCGGATGATCAAAAAGATCTTTCAGAAACCGATCATACATGCCAAACCGGTATTGAAACTCTTTCGTTGCCATTATTGCATATACAAGTTCCTTGCCCAAATTCGCCTCAATTGCATGAAGAGCGCGCTCAATTTTTTTCTTCTTAAGCGAATCCCCGACAACAAAAACGTCAACGTGGCTTCTGTCTTCATGAAGAAGCCGCCCCGCGATCACAACAAGATTAACCTTTCCGCAACCCTTGAGACTCCCTAAAAGTTTCTTGCGCGCGAGCGGGGTTTCCGATGCAAGTAACTCCGCGATTTCATTGAGGTAGGGAAAATCGCGCACGAGAGTATAACCAGAAATCTTCCGCCGTTTGAGTTTATTTCGAACGCCTTCTGAAAGAGTAGTAACGCGGGTTCCTTTTTTTATAAATCCGACATCAAAAAGCATTTTAACCTCACGATTGAATTGCGTGGGCTCCAGGTGAATTCGGCTTCCTATTGTTTTTGAATCAAGAACATCGTCAGGACTCATAACAAAAAGCCGCAATAGCCGCACTCTCGCTTGCGAACCAAAAAGTTTTTCCAAGATTGTGCCCTGCGGCATAGTCTTAGACTAAAACGAGCATCACTTTAATTCAACCACGGCGCCGGCACCTTCAAGCTTCGCTTTAAGCTCCTCGGCTTCCGTTGGCAAGACGTTTTCTTTCACTGGTTTTGGTGCAGCGTCTGCAAGATCCTTCGCTTCCTTAAGTCCAAGTCCGAGCACATCGCGCAGCACTTTGATAACTTGAATTTTTTGATCGCCGGCGGCTTTCAAAATCACGGAGACTGTTGATTTCTCTTCAGCAGCACCCTCACCGCCTCCAGTAGCAGCTGCGGCAACCGGCATTGCAGCCGAGACACCAAACTTTTCTTCCATCGCTTTTACAAGCTCGGAGAGTTCAAGCACCGTGAGCTTTTCAACTTTTTCTATAATGTCGTTAAATTTATCTGACATATAAGTTATTAATTATTAGTAATTTGTTTCGACTTTAATTGATCGACTACGTACATAAATTTGCGAATGTTGCCAAGCATCACCTGCATCACTTGCGCGATAAGCGCCTCGCGTGACGGAATCATGCCAAGCGTTTTTGCGGTTTCGGCGCCTATCAGCTTGCCCTCAAAAAACCCGCCCAAAATCTGGAACGCATCTTTTTCTTTTTTGGCAAAGTCGCCCGCTGTTTTGAAAAGCGCGAGCTCGTCTTCGCGACCGGTAATGAGCGCCACTTCACCTTCCATCGCCGGCAGATCGCCCCTGCCAGCATCTTGAAAGGCGCGGCCAATGAGCGTTTTTTTCGAGACTGTATATTTGCCACCCACAGCGCGAAACTTGCGCCGGAGGTCAGAAATTTTGCCGACAGAAAGTTTGTGAAATTTCGCAAATACAACTGCCTTGGCAGACGATATATCTTCCTTAAGCGTTTTTACTATCTCTTCTTTTTTCGCGCGTGATATTGCCATTTACCCGCCTAAACTTTTGTAGAACAATCTACAGTTAATAAAAGTTGCGATGTGTCCTTTGTGCTTATTATGTGATTGATCATAAAAGTTGAAAAGTTTCGGTGGGTGATCCCGCCTAAACTTTCAAGTAATTCCGGAGAATGGTTTTAAGTTGGTTGCGACCCCAACCAGTTTTTAGCCACTGTTCTCTTGCAAATGCGTCATGCTTGTTCATAAATGCTTCATAATATATTAATTTCACTGGTAATCTATTTGCTGTTGATATAACTTTTCCTGCATTATGTAAGGCAAAACGAGCCTTGAGATTGTTAGTACATCCCACATACAGCTCCTTGTCTTTCTTGCTTTGGAGTACATATACATAATGCATACTTGAAAGTTTCGGCGGGTGAATAAAGAAAATCTGCGGCACAAACCGCAGATTTTCAAATGCCCACTTAATGAGCGTAGTACCTCGGGAGGACTTACTTGATGCCCCCTGTCTGCGGTGTACATAGCAATCTTATATGATCGCAGAATTTATGTCAATACCCCAAAAGCCAGTTGGCGATGGAGGCAACGACAGATTGGAAAATGCCCGAGATTGCGGCAAGAATTGATGTTGATGGAGCTTGCGAAGTGCCACCGGTAAGCGTTACAGGTATTGACGTTTGAGTGATAATTGTGCCGGAACTGTCTATGATTTGGAATTTTGCTTCGGCGGATCCCGAAGTAGAAAGAGGCGATGTTGCACCAATAGTGCCGTACTCTTTGCATCCGGTTGCGGGTACTTTTCCGGGACCTGGACCACAGGTGATTTGTTTTGAGACTTCTTTACCTTTGATGTTATTTTGCTCAATCCATGCTTTGTATAAGATTCCTGTAAGAATTTGATTAGAACTATTTGCAAGCGTAAATGTAAATTCTTTTACCGCGCCGTTTATCTTGAGAGATGCAGTACCAGTAAACCGAGCTTCGGTGATTGAGAGTGCTATCTGTTGTGGTGGAGGTGGTGTTGGTTGTCCCGAGCTTGCCGAAGGGGTGGGAGTTGGAGTTGGTTCTGGGTTTGTTTGCGGTGGTGTCACTACCGATGGCTCGTTTGTTGGTGGAGGAGTTGGAGAG
>MHOB01000035.1 GCA_001821795.1 Candidatus Ryanbacteria bacterium RIFCSPLOWO2_12_FULL_47_9c | reverse complement strand
GAAAATGTCTTGGAAGTGGGCAATAGTAGCTTTGTATGAAGCACTATATGGAGCGATGATTTTGGCTTTGCAAGGAGGTAATTTCAAGCGTGTTATAGAATTATGCAGAACATGCAAAAAAACAAGAAGCGGAAAACTTATTTCTTTTGAGGATGCGTTCAAATGGATACAAGAAGAAAATAAATTGCCAAGACGTACTGGGGTTAAAAAATTTGTACCGAGTGAAAAACAAAAAGAAGCGATATTGTGCATCAGCCAAGATTTTAGGAACAACTTTGTGCATTTTGTTCCACAAACTTGGTTCATAGACATAAAAAAATTTCCAGAAACATTCAAAAGCTGTCTAGGGATTATTAGATTTTGCCTTTTTGAATCTGGCAGTATTCCTTTATTGGAAAGTGAAAAGAAGCCGTATGGCGATCTTCTTGTCAAAATTGATACATGCTTAAATAAGAAAATGAAGGCGCCTCGTCTCGCCGCAAGGACGGAGAAATGAGCGACAAGGTATCACCATCAGTGATAAAATAGAACTAGCTTATTTTGTAGTCTGAAGCGGCGAAGCAAAACCAAAAATTTCCTTTCCATTTTTTGTCGGCTCCCCCCACCCCCCGCCGAGGAAAAGAAGAAAGGTAAGGAAAATTTTTGGTTTTTGCTCCCGCGACCGCAGGGAGCGGACGAGGCGCGCGATTAGTCCGTTTGCTGTTCGAAAAAGGTTCGAGCAAAGTGTATGATTACAGCATAAACAACATGGAAACAAAAAATACTCTTGAGACGAAACTCGACGCGCTGTTTCGTCTAACCGATACACAAAAATATGCTCTAAAAAAGCTCGGGCTTGAAACTGCAGAAAGTTTGTTGCGTTATCTTCCTGCGCGCTACATCAATGCTTCAACCATCAAAGCAATAAGCGAGCTTCGCGCGGGAGACGTGGCCGCGGTCGAGGGAAAAGTGACGAAGCTTGAAGCAAAAAAAACGTGGCAGAAACGGCTCAATATTACCGAGGCGCATATTGCCGACGCTTCGGGTGCTATCGTAGCCGTATGGTTTCATCAGCCGTATGTGTCAAAACTTATTGCTGAAGGCGACCTCGTGCGTCTCGAAGGAAAAGTAACTGAAAGAAAAAGTGCGCCCTATTTTTCAAATCCCCTTTTTGAAAAAATCTCCACGCTTTCGTGGCACGGCACGCGCGCCGGCAACGGATTTATTCCCGTGTACCCTGCCACGCGCGGCGTCTCGAGCCGCTGGATCCAATTTCATATTCAGAAAGTTTTTCAGCTGATTGCAAGCGAAACAAAATCGGATTTTTCGAGGACGTCGGAGCCCTTTAGGGTTAAGGCCGAGAAAAATCTGATTTTGTGGAGTGACCCAATCCCAAAAGAAATTCTCGAGCGCTATCACTTGCCGTCGCTTTATGATTCTTTTCGCGCCGCCCACTTTCCGAAAAGCACAAAAGAAGTAGAGGCGGCGCGAAAGCGCCTCGCGTTTGAAGAAATTTTTTACATCCAGCTCGCGCGTATGCGCGAACGCTTAGCGCTTGAAGAGCAATCGTCGCTGGCAATACCGCGCGACCAGAAAACTTTGTCGGGATTTCTTTCATCTCTTTCGTTCAAACTCACCAAAACGCAATCGCAAATACTCGACACGATTCTTTCCGACATATCGCAAAAAACCCCAATGGCACGGCTGCTCGAAGGCGATGTGGGCTCGGGCAAAACCGTGATTGCAGCGGTCGCCTCATACATGGCTGCTGGAGCTGGATTTCAGACAACATATATGGCGCCAACCGAAATTTTGGCGCTGCAGCATTTTGAAAGCTTCTCGCGCCTTATGGGCACGCCGTTTTTTAAGATTGGACTTTTGACATCGAGTGGCGCGCGGGTGTATCCGTCAAAAGCGTTTGCCTCAAGCCATGCGCCAATTCCAAAGTCACAGCTTTTGCGCTGGGTGGCATCGGGCGAAATTAAAATTCTCATCGGCACGCATGCACTTCTCAACGGAAAAATTATTTTCAAGAATCTTGCGTTTATCGTAGTTGACGAGCAGCATCGCTTTGGCATCACACAACGCATGCGCCTTGCTCGCGCAAAATCGCGCGAGCACGCTTTTGTGCCGCACTTTCTTTCGATGACCGCAACCCCGATTCCGCGCACGCTCGCGCTCACGGTTTTTGGCGATCTTGACCTTTCTGTGCTCGACGAGCTTCCACCCGGCCGCTCGCCGATTATTACCGAAGTATTGATAAAACCGCGCGAGCGCTTGCCCGGATCAGACAGGACGGGCTCATGGGATCACATTCGCCGCGAGCTTGAAGCAGGCAGGCAAGCATTTATGATCTGCCCGCGGATTGATCCCGGCGAGGACGAGCGCAAATCCGTAAAAAAAGAATACGAACATATCTCGCGCGAAATTTTTCCGGAATTTAAAGCAGCAATGCTCCATGGCAAGCAGACGGCACGCGAGAAAGAAAAAACGCTTGATGATTTTCGCGCCGGCAAAATAAATATTCTAGTTGCAACTTCGGTTATAGAGGTTGGTATTGATGTGCCAAACGCGACAATTATGATAGTAGAAGGCGCGGAGAGTTTCGGGCTTGCGCAACTGCACCAGCTCCGTGGCCGCATCGGGAGGGGCGAGCATCAATCATATTTTTATGCAATTTCGGAATCGTCAAATGCTACAACGGCCAAACGCCTCCGAGCACTGCGCGATGCCAAAAACGGTTTTGAGCTTGCCGAATACGATTTGCAACTGCGCGGCCCTGGCGAGCTTACCGGCAAAAACCAGTGGGGCCTTTCCGACATCGGCATGGAAGCATTAAAAAATATAAAGATGGTAGAAGCCGCGCGTGCGGAAGCCCGTGCGCTCCTCGAAAAAAATAGGACCATTGAAAACTATCCGCTCCTCAAAACAGCAGTCGAGCAACTTTCCCAAAGCGTCTACCATTTTGAATAGCTCTAAAAACTCTGACTCCGGGAGTCAGAGTTTGCGTGATTTCAGTTTCCGTTTTCAGCAAAAAGAAGGGTGACTAATTGAATAATAAAGTTCTCTTCGCCAGAGAAGTAGAACATTGCTAAACCAAAACCAATGAAACATATCACACTAATCAAGAGTAAAACAACAAATCTATGTTGTTCTGCCGTGAGAGGTGTCCGACGCTCCTTAAGGTCCATTAAAAACTGCTCCTGAAATTCGCTGTTTGTCAAAAAATTTTCTCTGGTTTGAAAATATTCAACTTGATAAAACTGACCGTGGGGAGGCATCAAGATCGACAATGCTGCGTCAAGTGCTTCCTCTTGTGTGTATCCAAACACACGGCGTGCATCTTTGTATACCCAAACACTCACAGGGATTTGAATAAAGTACATTAAGATCGGCATCATCAATATAATCCACCAAGATTTAAGTTGGGGCAGATAATCTTGCAACACAGTTGATACTTCCGGATCAACAAAATAACCAACAACTAACAAAGCTCCGAGGAGAAATAATATCCTTGCCGAGAGCACAAACAATTTTAGAAAACGTGGTGACAGAATCATAGCAGTTTTCTGATACTAAATAGTCTTTGCAAACTCTTTAACAAATTGCGCCGCCTCGCTGACTATGGGCAAGGCCCTACAGTTTTTACGAATCCACACTCGAGTTTTTTGTTCGTCTATAGTCTCGTCAGTATGGAGCGCGACCAATGATTGCGCGTTTTCTTTGTTGATCGCGTAGAGCCGCTCAAAATCATGAATGTGTATTTTGCCGCCTGAAAATGTTACAACCCCTTCTTCAAAAAGCCGATTGAGCGTATAAATGGCGCCATAGTAATATTCATCCCCAACAGGTTGCTCACTCGCAACATTTAAAGAACTTATAACCATCGCCACAGCCCACTGTTCTTTGGTGCCTTCAAGACCGCCGCGCTCCAAAATTGCAGGCACAAACGCGCGATACATTGTTTCGGCTTTTACTTCATCAATACTTGTCGCCGAGTGTCCGCCAAAACGCTCATACGCCGGTGTTAAAATACTCTCGTCGGTTTTATGCGGAAAAATATCATGGCCATATTCATGAAGCATCGTGAGCATCCGCGACATCTTTTCTATCTGCGTACGCCTTTCCTCTTCGCTCAAATCTGCAAAAACAGAGTCAGTATTTTCTGCGAGACTCATGAGCATAGGAAATCTACGGTCGTACGCCTGTACTTCCTTATCATAGTACAAAAGAATAGCTGGGCGTTCTTGGGCAACCGCATTCAAAATTAAATTCACCCCATATCCCCCGACTACTGTAGCACTCGCAACGGGGCGGCGCGCGAGCGGATCGTGAAACTCGTCAAGATTAAATTCAGACAAACTCTCGGCCATTGCCGCCTGCGCCCGGCGAAACTCATCGAGTTCGTGTTTTGCGTCAGGAGTTGCAAGCGAAATTTTGAGCTCGGGATCCAAATACGGTTCCTTATACATACCAAAACGCCCGGAGTTTACGAGAATAGGAAAACCGGAAGCAAGAGCGTCGAGATATAACCGCTCAAGATTTTTTAAATGAACTTCGGCGGCGTCGGGATTTTTTTCGGCATAAAAGACGGCGAGTCCCTCAAGATATTTTTTAAATTCTTCCGCACCCGGGTGCGCCTGCCACGCCCCACCTTTTTCGAGAACATCAGTAAAACGACGGGCGATAAATTGGGTTTCGTGAGGAAAGAGCTCCGCAATAGTATGAGGACCAGTGTCCCCGGGCACAAACATTTTGACACCGGTTGCCTCTTCCGGCGGTTTCGGAGTTAAGAGAGAAAACGCCCGGAAGCGCGCGAAAAGAGGGTTAGTTTTAATCGAGGCATCAAGCACGTCCAACGTAAGACCCCGCAAGTCTTCCGTAAGCCCCAGTTTTTCAAGGTCTTTTTGGGACGCGTGTTCAATAATATTTTTTACGGTGTAGGTTTCAATGCGGCTCACAACCCCCGCCATAACGGTAAGCAAAACTTCGCGCCGCTGGCCCGAAACTTCAAAACCCTTTTCCTCATCGTCAAGCGCCTCGAACCAGTTTTGGCCAAGCGCATCAACCAACGCATCTTCGGGCAGATCCTCAAGCCGGGAAACGCTTTCCTTCAAAGCAGGAACTTTTTTAGAAACCCACATGCGTATCACCTCGCGCACGTTATCTGAAAATTCGAGCCCGTTTTCAAACGGCTTGACTCCTTGCCAGAGCTCTTTCCAGCTTACATCGCTCAACTCAAACTGCTCGCTTTCAAGAAGTTTGAGGGATTGAAAAATCCCCCGCAGGCGCGGTTTTGAGTCAATAATTTTCTCTGAAGAAGAATCTGAATCTTGAGGCGTTTCAAAACGCGGTGGCATATATTTATTGTATCACGGTTTCTGCCGGCTTTTCGGCGTTACCCAAAAGCCGAGGCGAAAGCGGCCGCCGAGCGCGAGACGGGTTTGGGCTTCAAGCCCGGGAAACGCGCCGAACACGATGATGGTAAGCGGCATAAGAATCCAGTTAAGCACGAGGGGCAGTCTCCGTTTGAGTCCATAATCATCCTTCGTTGTCTTGAGCATTGTTTGTGAAATCACGGCCGAAGTAACAATACCAATCATCGAGAGTGTCATAATCCAACGCGTTACATGCGGCACGTTTTGAATAATAAGTTGCTGGCTCTCTTCGCGGCCCGCGAAAAGCACCGGTAGCCATCCCAGCGCGAATATCATAAGCGCGTTCGTCGCCCACGACCAAAATCCTTCAATCATATTAAACATGAATCGCATCTTTTTCTCGCGGGAAATATTTTTATTTTTTACAAAATGAAAAAAAACATAGGGGATATTTTCAACCCCCCATCCCCACCGGCGTTGCTGTTTGTAGATATTTTTAGCGGTCTGCCAAAAACTTGGCGCCAAATTTGCGTCCATGGATACCGGATAGGAAAGCGGAACCACGCGCCAGTCGCCATCATAATAAAAGAAATGGTTCCAAAAGATGCGCGAGTCTTCAGAAACAATATTGGTCTGCCAAAAACCGATTTCAACGAGCCCCTTAAAACTCATCGAATGAGAAGAAAACGTCGTGAGACGTTCCGGCCGCTCCTGCTGCATCATTTGCCAAAAAGTACCCGATGTTGCAACAACCCGAGATAATGCACCTGTTTCCCAAACGTTGTTGTGGTAAAGCGGTACCGGCTGGAAGCTTGAACGATAGGGTTTCTCTGTGGTGAGAAAATGCCACGCGAGGCAGAAAAAGAATTGTCGGTAGAGCTTCGTATCAATATCAAACGACGAAACTATGATATCCGCGTAAGGAATACCGCGCGCATCAATAATTTTCTGCGCCTTGTGCATGGCATACGTTTCGTTGGATCCCTTTCCTGCCATTTCCCCAAAAAGAGCAGGCGGATGGTAAGTAACAAGAAAAACTCCAAACCGATCTTTATACTCCCGCAAAATCCGCTCGCCAATCTCATGCGACTCCGGGCCGTAATCCTCTTTTGCAAAAACAATGATCATTCGCTCCTTCGGCCATGCGCAAGAAACAAGCGAATCAAGCGAATCGCGCATGACTTCATAAGGTTCTTGAGTAACAGGGAGAACAACGAGCTGCCAAAGATGATCCCATTTCAATGCCGCAAGGCGCTCGCCCCAGTCAATTGCCAAATTGTGGCGCATTCGCCGCCAGTTGGCACGTACGTGTACCGAAAGAAAAACCGTCTTTACAAGCCAGTAGAGATCAAAAATGATAATAAAGATTGCAACCCAAATAGGTTTCCTCCATGATAAACCGAGCATGAGCCCAAATGTTGCCCACGCCAGAGCCCCCGGCAATATCTCAAAGAAACGGTAGAGTATCCTATCGCGCCCCGCTAGGTCCGAGGCCCTCGCGACATGAATATATTTTTGAGAACCAGACATGAAAACAGTAAGTGCGAGCGCCTGGACTCGAACCAGGAACCCCCAAGGTATAAGCTTGGTGCTCTAACCAGTTGAGCTACGCTCGCCAACGGAATTATCTTATGCCATTCCCACTATTTGGGCAAATTCATCGCGTTCAATTGTTTCCTTTTCAATAAGACGGTGCGCAATTTCGTCGAGTTTATCACGTCTCTCTTTGACGATTTTCTTTGCGGTATCAAACGCTTTTTTCATGAACGAGCTCACCTCGCGGTCAATAAGAGCCGCCGTTTCGTCGGAATAATTTCGCTCAACACCCAGTTCCTTTCCCAAAAAAACAAGTTCGTTTTGTTCCCCAAAGGTAACCGGCCCGATTTTTTTGCTCATTCCATACCGCTGCACCAAGTCACGCGCAATCGCGGTTGCCTTGCGAAGGTCATCAGCCGCACCGGTTGTAAGTTCTCCAAAAACAATATCTTCGGCAGCATATCCGCCAAGCGAAACGGCAAGCTCGTCTAGAAAATGGGAACGCGAGTAAAGATGCCGATCATACGTGGGAAGTTTTAAGGTATAACCAAGCGCCCGACCCCGCGAGATAACGGTCACCTTATGCACGGGATCCGCATGCGGAAGAGACGCGGCTACCAATGCATGCCCAGCTTCGTGATACGCGGAGATTTTTTTCTCCTCCGGAGTGATGACAAGACTTTTTCGTTCGGGGCCTAAAATTACTTTATCAATCGATTTTACGAGATCGTCTTCCGTTATCTCTTTTCGCAAGCTGCGCGCAGTCAAAATCGCCGCTTCGTTAACGAGGTTTTCAAGGTCAGCGCCGGAAAATCCCGGCGTGCGCTCGGCAACCCTTCGGAGCCGGACATTCTTTGCAAGCGGCTTCTGCCGCGAATGGATCATCAAAATTGCCTCCCGCTGCTTGATGTCAGGAAGGTCAAGCACAACTCTCCGGTCAAACCGACCCGGCCGCAAGAGCGCAGGATCGAGCACGTCCGGGCGGTTTGTTGCCGCCATGACAATAACTTGATCGGAAGTATCAAAACCGTCCATCTCCACAAGAATCTGGTTGAGTGTTTGTTCACGTTCGTCATGTCCCCCGCCCATACCAGCGCCTCTATGGCGGCCAATCGCATCAATCTCATCGATAAAGATGATGGAAGGTGCGGATTTCTTTGCTATCTTAAAGAGATCCCGTACGCGCGACGCGCCAACACCCACAAACATTTCCACGAACTCCGACGCGGACATCTGAAAAAATGGGACGCCTGCCTCCCCCGCGACCGCTTTTGCAAGAAGCGTTTTTCCCGTGCCGGGCGCACCCATCAAAAGCACCCCGCGCGGAATACGCGCGCCGATCTCAAGGAACCTTTTTGGATTTTTTAAAAACTCGACAATTTCCCGAAGCTCCTCTTTTGCTTCGTCAACTCCCGCTACATCTTTGAATGTAGTTCGCTGTTTAACATTATCCGGAGCGATAATTCGCGCGCGCGACTGGCCAAAACCGAGCGCCTGCACATTGGACCGCTGCACCTGCCGCCCCATAAACCAGATGAATCCAAGGATAAAAATGATGGTGATGATTGTGGGAAGCAACGCGCCGAGCCAAAAAAGAAATCCGGAAGGATTTTTTTCAACATGGGTGAACGAGAGCAATTTTTCTTTCGGAACGCCAAAATTTGTGAGGGTCTCGGTCAGAGACGACTGTTCTTCTTTCTTCGAAATATAGTGTGTTCCATCTTTAGCCGTAATTTTAAGGTCGCTTCCTTCAACAACAATTTCCTGCACCTCCTCGTTATTCACCTTCGCGACAAGGTCAGAAAGCGAAAGTTCTTTTATTTCTTGCGCGGTGCTCAAGAGCGCCGAATACGCGGCTGCCAGAAAGAACAATATTAAAAGACCATAAACAATATTTTTTGATGCAAGCTTCATAGGTAAAAATTATATCAAAGCACTTGCGTAAAGGCAACTAGGGAAGCTCTTCTTCTGTGGGGTGAACAGATTCATCGGATTCGATATGTTCCTGGTTGCGCCTCAAAGCGTCCGACAGTGTGATAAGGAGCGCCCCTATATCGGGCTCCACTTCACTCGAAGACCGTGCGATACCGCGTGGAAAAATAAGTTTGAAAAGCCGCGGTACATTTTGGATAACGGTGCCTCCCACACGCGGCACCGAGTCAATAATCATAAATTCTTTGTCAGACTGAAAATCCCAATAAAATGCCCCCTTGCGCTCGTATTTGAGGGATTTTTCCTTTGCATCAAAAGAGTAAATGCCGGCAGCAAGAGGCAATTTCATGCTGTATATTCCCTTGGGGGTCACTGAAATATGCGAGAGCGGGAGACGTTTTTTTAGACCTTCATCAACCGCCGCGAAATCAAAATCAGCATCTATCTTGAGATGCGCCATAAGATGAAAAAACTCCACGGTGGGAACGCCAGCGGCTGCGGTCATGAGCGAATAGACGGGAAGCGCACCAGTAAAGCGGGGATTACACTCAATCGGAAAAATCTCCTGTGTTTTTGAGTCATATACAAAATCGATGCCGAAAATTCCGCGGAAACCGCGCGATGCAAGGTATTCGCCGAGCGCGCGCGTCGCGCGCTCGGCGGCATGCTCGACTGATTCGGGCCAATCGCGATACACCCAATCATGCCCGAGAAAAACCCCAGTAGGATACTGGCCGTGGAGAGCCTCGGGCACATCAACCAGCTGAAGTTGTAGTGTGGAAGTCAAAATACCCTTATGCGTAACACACCCGAGCATTGACATGGAAAGCCCGTCAACAAAGGGAGAAATCGTTACCTCAGCGTAACGCTCGTCTTTTTCTAAAATATCGTGCATCTCTTTCCAGTCTTTTTCGGTTCGCACAAAGAACGTGCCGAGTTCCCCCGCCACATCAAAATCAGCGCGCTGTACCACCGGCACGCGGCCCCATTTTTCCGTAAGTTCGGCAAATGATTTTTTTAAAAACTCTTCGCGCTTAATGCGCCAGTCGGGAATTGCCGGAAGTCCAAGCGATTTTACAAGATCGCGAAAGTCTCCCTTCAAAAGCACACCTGAAAAACTTTCAGGACGGTTTCCGATCCACTCGATTTTCATTTCTTCGAGCTTTTCTAAAATTTTGGGCGTTGTCTGGTAAAAAAGCAGCCGAAACGGGTGTTTTCGTGATTTCAAAAACGCTCGGAAAGCAAAGTTACCCAATAGGTAATTTGTCGCATGCACTTTTGCCGCAATCTTTGGATGTTTCTCTTCAAGCGAATAAATTGTGGTGTAATTTCGCAGAAGATCAATATCGGTCGCGTCTTTAACACAATAAATTGCATAACGTTTGAGAAAAAGAGATGGAATGATGCGCGGAAATGCCGCAACTCCCAACGCAATGATGGTTTTTTCGTCCATCTCTTGGAG
>MHOB01000034.1:1849-5696 GCA_001821795.1 Candidatus Ryanbacteria bacterium RIFCSPLOWO2_12_FULL_47_9c | reverse complement strand
TAACCCTTATCGGCATTCCGTGAACGCGTCCCAAAAGCAAAACCCGGATCCCCAGCGTATCACCGCGTTTTCAAAAAAAGAGTACCGTGCTCTTTTCCACGCGGTTGGTGTGGTATATTGCGGTCACTTTGACGGTTGGCATGGCGGAGATATTTTAATTTTTCGAAAGAAGTAGTTTTCTTCTTTACAAATCTTTTTTTTGAAGTACAATGAGAATGAAAAACAATGGATATAAGAAATAATTCTCAACAGGAGAGCAAAATTAAGTTTTTGCTTATTTCTTGGTGGGGAAATTCTGGCGATCTCGGGTGGCAGCTTCTCAAAGAGGGGCACGACGTCAAGATGTCTATTGACCTGAAGGATGATAGGCTTGAAGGATTTGTTGAGAAAGTTGCTGATTGGAGAGAGTGGAAAGAATGGGCGGATGTAATCGTTATCGACGATGTTGGTTTTGGAAAAATCGCCGATGAACTTCGAAAAGAAGGAAAATATGTCGTTGGCGGTTCTGTTTATACTGATGCTCTTGAACAGAATAGGGAGTTAGGTCAAGACGAAATGCGAAACGTGGGCATGAATATTCTTCCTCATTGGAATTTTACTGACTTTGAAAATGCGACAAAGTTTATTCGAGAGAATCCCGGGCGGTATGTTTTTAAGCCCTCGGGGACAATATCGGACGACGAGAAGGGTATATTGTTTATTGGGGAGGAAGAAGACGGCAGGGATATTATTGAAGTACTCGAACATAATAAAATAACATGGGCACGCAAGATTAAAAAATTCCAGCTTCAGAAATTTGCGGCGGGCGTTGAAATTGCCGTAGGCGCGTTTTTTAATGGGAATGACTTTATTTATCCCGTCAATGTTAACTTCGAACACAAGAAGCTCTTCCCCGGAGACATCGGTCCCTATACGGGGGAGATGGGAACTTTGATGTTTTGGTCCGAGCCGAATAATTTATTCCGATATACGATTGAAAAAATGAGAGATAAATTGCGTGAGAGCGGTTACCGTGGCTATGTCGACGTAAATTGCATTGTAAATTCAAGGGGAATATTCCCGCTCGAGTTCACAATGCGTTTTGGCTATCCAACCGTCAGTATCCAGATGGAAGGTGTCACAAGTAGTTGGGCGGAACTTCTGTACGCGCTTTCCCACGGCGATTCTTACGATCTGAAAACGAAGAGAGGTTTTCAGATCGGCGTGGTAGTAGCATGCCCGCCATTTCCGTATTCCGATAAAATGTTTGCGAATATTTATAAAGATTTTTCAATTCTATTTAAAAAACCAAATTTTGAAGGCGTGCATCTCGGGGATGTAAAACTGGTTGATGGCGACTGGCATATTGCGGGAAATACCGGATACGCGCTTGTGATTACTGGCTCAAACAGTACCGTTGAGAGTGCACGCAAACAAGTATATCGCAGGGTTGAAAACATTATGCTGCAGAATATGTTTTATCGAACCGATATCGGCATAAAATGGTATCACGAAAGTGATAAGTTGCAGACATGGGGAATACTATGAACGAGCTTGCAGATGCACTTGTTGCAAAGGGAATTCTCCATAAACAATCTATTATAAATGCTTTTCGGCGCATCGACCGGAAAAATTTTGTTCCCGATGAGTTAAAAGACCGCGCATATGATGATGAGCCGCTTCCGATCGGTGCCGGGCAAACGATCTCACAGCCCTCGACCGTTGGGTTTATGCTTGAACTTTTGGATCCTCGCCCGGGCAATTCGGTGCTCGATATTGGTTCTGGTTCTGGCTGGCAGACCGCTCTTCTTGCGGATATTGTTGGTAAGAACGGCACTGTTAATGCATATGAACGGATTGGTATGCTTTATAATCTCGGGAGGAAAAATGTTGGAAAATATGAATTTATTTCGCAGAGGAGAGTCTCCCTACATAAAGGGGACGCAACGAAAATACAAAAAGGGACATACGACCGGATTATTGCGGCCGCCGCACTTGACGGTGACCCCCCCTCTGGATGGATGAAAATTCTTCGTGTTGGGGGACGAATGGTTGTTCCTGTTGGGAATTCTCTAATCCTTTATATAAAGACAGGTCCCGACACATATGAAACGGAAGAATATCCGGGATTCGTTTTTGTCCCATTGATCGCTGATGGGAAGGGCGGGTCGTGGGGGCAAAAGTTTTTCTTCCGCGGCGCCGCCTGTTTACTTGTTTTCTTTTTCCTTTTCATGGCTTATGAGTTGGGAATTATTTTTCCTCCTCTACCCGCACAAGGCGAGCCATTTATTATCCAGGAGGGCTCTTTTGCCGGTGATATTGCAGAATTGCTTAAGACACGCAACGTCATCCGCTCAAAAGAACTATTTGTGTGGACTGCGTATCTCGTTGGGGCGCATAATAATCTCTCCTCCGGCACTTTTTTGTTTTTGGAACCAGAATCGATCTTCACTGTTATTCGCGAACTCACAAGAAAACGTGAAGAAATACAGCTTGTTATTCCGGAAGGGGTAACGATTCGTGATATCGTGCGCATTCTTGAAAAAAACAAAATGCCTGCCGCAAAGAATTTTATACAGGTTACAAATAAAGTTCCGGAGGATTTTCCTTTTGAAAGTCTTGAAGGTTTTCTTTTCCCAGATACTTATCGCGTGTATGTTTCCACGAGCGCCGAAGATCTTGTACAAATGATGTTGAAAAATTTTCACGAGAAAACCGATCCTCTCCGTGCGGAAGTTGAAAGCAGTCCGAGGTCATTATATGAAATTATTACTATGGCTTCGTTGGTAGAGAAAGAAGTTCCAACAAGAAAAGACAAAGAAATCGTTGCAGGAGTGCTTTGGAAGCGAATCGACGATAAATATCCGCTCCAAATAGATGCGACACTTTTTTATGAAAGCGGCAAGGCGAGCCATGAACTCTCGCTTGGAGACCTGCGAGAGGATACGCCGTACAATACTTATGTCCATGTCGGCTTGCCGCCAAGCCCAATCGCGAACCCAGGCTTTGAATCAATCGAGGCGGCGCTTCGCCCGAAGGGATCACCCTATTATTTTTACCTTTCTGACCGGCGGGGAACAACTCATTTTGCGCGCACTTTTGAAGAACATAAACTTAATAAGGCGAAATACCTCAGATAAATTTATTAAGAAGTGCGATCCGTCAGTTGAAACAATGAGAACCTCGACACGTGATGCGGTGCCACTGGTACCCTTGTTCGGGATAGTTGTAACCTTGTATTCGACGAGTTGCACCGCGCCGATCACGCCGGGGTAAAACTCTTCAAGGGCCTGGTGCACTCGCGCAAGGGCTTTTCCTGTGGTATAATTTTTTGTTATGGAGAGAAAAAAAGTATTTGTCGCAATGTCGGGCGGGGTTGATTCGTCTGTTGCGGTCGCAGTGCTTAAAGAACATGGATATGATGTCTCTGGCGTATTTATGCAAGGGTGGACTAATCCCAATTTTGAGTGTAATTGGCTCTCCGAGCGCCAAGATGCCGCGCGCGTGGCGGCCGTGCTCGGGATTCCATTTCGAGTGCTTGATTACAGCCGTGAGTATTACGAGCGCGTGGTTTCATATTTAATTTCAGAATATAAAACTGGCCGCACGCCAAATCCCGACGTGATGTGCAATCGCGAGATAAAGTTCGGGCTTTTTTACAAATGGGCGATGGAGCAAGGCGCGGATTATGTTGCAACCGGGCATTATGTTCGGCGCGATGGCGAAAAACTTTTTATTGCCAAAGATAGTAATAAGGATCAGTCGTACTTTTTGTGGACGCTGACGCCGGAAATTATTTCGCATACACTTTTTCCGATCGGCGAATATACAAAACCGAAAGTCCGTGCGCTCGCAAGAAAATACGGCT
>MHOB01000034.1:0-1828 GCA_001821795.1 Candidatus Ryanbacteria bacterium RIFCSPLOWO2_12_FULL_47_9c | reverse complement strand
TGCAGACGGCAACACTTGTAGTTGCAGCCGAGCACGAAAAATCAACGCTCTATAAAAATGAGTTACACTTCAACAACACCAACTGGCTTTGTCCAACACCGAGTGTTGGACATCTTGAATGCGAAGCGCGCATCCGTTATCGCCAGCCGCTTCAAAAGTGCACAGTGTTTAGTGAACAGAAAGTAGTTTTTGAAGAACCGCAGCGGGCTGTCACCCCCGGGCAGTCAGTTGTGTTTTATAAAGATGGCGAGCTTTTGGGTGGAGGGGTTATCTCATAAAGTGGGTTCACTAAAACATTTTTTTAGGATATACTGCTTTTTATGACAGGCGCCGAGATTCGCAGGAAATTTCTTGATTTTTTTTCCGCGCGGGGGCATAAAATAGTGCCGTCGAGTTCGCTTTTGCCTGACGACCCATCGGTTTTGCTCACGACCGCGGGGATGCAGCAGTTTAAGCACTATTACACGAGTACCGCGGATGCGATGCGCGATTTTGGCTCGCTCAATACGGCGTCAGCGCAAAAGTGTTTTCGAACGTCTGATATTGATGAAGTGGGAGATGATACGCATCTCACTTTTTTTGAAATGCTCGGCAATTTTTCTTTTGGCGGGTATCTCAAGAAAGAAGCAATCGAATACGCGCACGAGTTTTTAACAAAAGAGCTCGGGCTTGATATTTCGTACGTTACTATATTTTCCGCCCAAGGCGGACCCGCCTCGGGCGAGGGTGGCTCTATTTTAATCCCGAGTGACGAAGAATCGCGCGCCGCGTGGCAAGCGCTCGGCGTAAAAGATATTCGAGAGGAGGGGATCGATGATGTTTTTTGGGGTCCAACTGGCACTTCTGGTCCCTGTGGTCCAACAACAGAAATTTATTGCAAAAACGCAAACGGCCAAGATGTCGAAGTCTGGAATCTTGTTTTCAACCAATTTTTTTATCCGGGCAGCCGCGAGGAACTTCTTAGTGGCTTAGCCACTAAGTCGCTTGAAAAGTTGAAAAACTCTGGGGTGGATACCGGCATGGGGTTTGAGCGGCTTGCGATGATTGTGCAGAAGAAAAAAAATATTTACGAAACAGATTTATTTGCGCCGTTTCTCGAGCTCTTGCCGGAAAACATACCAGAGCGCGAGCGGCGCATTACAGTTGATCATATCCGCGGTTCTGTATTCTTGCTTGCCGATGGCGTACGTCCATCAAATAAAGAAGCGGGTTACGTGCTTCGTCGTTTAATGCGCCGCGTTTTTGTGTACGAACATGTTTATACTATTCCGGCGCATGTGGTTGACACGATCACGCATGACATTATGCACGAATACGGCGAGTTTTATAAAGAGCTTCTCGAACAAAGTGACGCAATCCGCACTGAAATATCAGCCGAGCGCGAACGATTTGCCAGAACTCTCAAAAATGGGCTTAAAGAGCTTAAATCTCTGAAAATAAATATTTCAGATAAGGTTAATGTAAGTGATGCGATTCACATTACAGCCAAAAGCGCATTTAAACTTTATGAGACATTTGGGCTTCCATACGAGATCATTAAAGAGTTTGGAGGTTCAACCTCTAAATCGCTTACAAGAATTGATTTTGATGCCGAATTTGAGAAACATCAGGAAATTTCCCGCGCGGGTCAAGAAAAAAAATTTGGCGGCCATGGGCTTGTGCTTGATACCGGCGAACTCAAAGCCAAAGACGCAGACGAGCTCGCACGCGTTACGCGTCTTCACAGCGCGACCCATTTATTGCAAGCGGCCTTGCGAAAAGTGCTCGGCCCTGACGTACGCCAGATGGGCTCGGATATCACGATTGAGCGCACGCGTTTTGATTTCAG
>MHOB01000033.1:1238-22485 GCA_001821795.1 Candidatus Ryanbacteria bacterium RIFCSPLOWO2_12_FULL_47_9c | reverse complement strand
ACAATGCTTGCTCAAAAGGGCATGAGTATCTCCGCGAGCACAGTTGGCAGAATTCTCAAGAGAAAAGGTCTCATAGACAAGAAAGTGACGCGAAGAAGGAGAAAGGCGGCCCTTCATCCAAAAGCTAGATTTCCTCACGGATTAAAGATTTCTCGCCCAGGAGATCTGATTCAGGTGGATACCAAGTACATCATGCTTGTGGGCGGCAGAAAGCTCTATCAGTTTACAGCAATCGACGTGCTCTCGAAGATACGGGTGCTCGATGTCTACGCATCACAGTCCTCTCGTAATGGAGCGAGATTTCTTGAACAGTGCATTGCATGTCTTCCTTTTCCGATAGGAGCGGTGCAGTCTGACAATGGCTCGCCATTTCTCAAGGAGTTTGAAAGAGTATGCACGGTAAAATGCATTCCTCATTACTTCATCTATCCACGCAATCCAAAACAAAATAGTTATGTGGAGATATCACATGGAGCCGATGAGAGAGAGTTCTACCAACAGGGAAATACATGCTCGGATATCGAGCGCATGAGAGTGAAGCTCAAAAACTGGATGCACATTTGGAATGAAGTGAGACCCCATCAAGCACTGAACTACCTAACTCCAGCAGAGTATATTAAAAAATGGCAAGACGGTCGCTTGCCTACAAAAGATGTTATTACATTACAAACCTAGTGGGTCACATGTATCTGGACCTAGACATGAAAAAAAGGTGCTCCGCGTTAACCGCAGAACACCCTTTTGCTCGGCCCCGCTGTTAGCGGGGCGGGTTACGTTCAACTCAACTGCCGGCGTTTTTCTCGATCTGGTAGGCCGTGTGGCGGCCCGCCAGTACCGAGATCATCCGTGCGGGCGGCATTGGCATGCGCCGCGGGGGGAAGACAGATGCAAACTTGTCATCCCCAGACGCGCGTTCGCCGGTGACGAGAATGTCAGTGGACAGGGACTCCACCGTACCCTCCACCGCACTTCCGTCCCACTTGAAGATGCGGACGGTGTGCTTGCCGCCTGGGGCAAGCGTCCAGGGGCTCCCGCCGATCTCGAACGGACCGGCCCACCCCTCGTGCCGAAAGCGGAATCTAACCCGACAGCCGATGGGAACGCCATCGGCGTAGGACTCGAACTGCTCGGCGGTTGGGTGGTAGACGAGCGTCGACACGTCCGGGCACTTCCGAGACGCGGCGACCGCGTCGCGGGTTGCTGGGACCCAACTGTCACCACTCTTCCCATAGCGGAACTGGTGGTAACCGTAGAGTCCCCAGAGGACCGCAAGTACCCAGAAGATGGTGCTCTTGTGACCTTTGAGGGCGGGGACCGCACGAGGGACGATCTGCCACAGCATCAAGGTGATGCTGATGGCGAGAACATCCCAGTGCTGGCTGAACGCCGTCCCCGTTGAAGTAACGGCCGCGGCGCCGGCCTCGGTCATGGCGGTGAAAATGGTCGGGAAGAAAGCATTGAAGAGAGCAGTGAACAACACCATCACGTCGAAGATCTCGATCAACCTGAACCACAGCTTGCCTCCGCCGGTGTAGATATAGAGTGTAGAGAGGGAAAGAGCTGCCAGAACCGCCAGCAAGATCGCCGTTGGATGCTGGTGAGCTGGGATGAGAAGGGCCATGGTGCCGATTGCCATCTCGCTTGCGATGACTGCGGCCATGAGGCGGATATAGGTTGCCGCCGCCTTCTCAAGCTCCGCTGGCCTTGCCGACCCACGGTGAACACCGATGAGGATCAGCCCGATGTATGCCCTCTGCGGCACCACCTTCACTACGAAGTAGTACATGAGGTAAAGCAGGCCGGGCACGATCACCCACGCTTTCAGATCACGGCCGCCGAGAAACATCAGCCCGATCCATAGGGCAAGAGCCCCCCAACACGCATACCTGGAGAACCAGAAAACGTGGGTTGCTCGGAACACGGGGACAGCGAGAAGTCGGCCCACGAACCGATGCACGAGGAAGAACCAGAGACAGAGCAGGACCGGCATGACTAGCCACAGCACGAGCGGCTCGTCGGTGAAATCGATCGCACCGAGGAATGAACCGAGAACCATCAGTGCTACGGGGATGACGATGGCGTTGACCGCAGAGGCCGGGATGTAGAAGAGAATCTCGCGCCCGAGCCACAGACGGAATTCGTAGACAAACTCCTCTCCGCGCTCGAGACCGTTGGTGACCGCGCTCATGATAACCTCCTGATCTTCTGGAAGTAGGAGAGATTGGGATCCTCGATCACGCTTTTGTCCCTTTCACGCTGCTGCTTCAGGCGCTCTGCGACCTCGCCGAGAGTGCCATCCTCCAGCTTCACGACCAGCTCGTCGAGTTTCTGACGAGCCGCCGCGAATTGCGGATTGCTCCAGGCCTTGCTGGCGTAGTAGCCAACCTGCCGGACAGCATCGGTTCCAACGCTATCCAGGATGCCGTCGATCTTAGCCCAGAAGACCTTGTCATCAACGCCATCCATCTCGTCGAGGAACTCTTTGACGATCTGGAAGCCCGTGATCTTTCCGCTGGCGTCCTTGACGAGGAAGCTTATGAGCGCTTCCTCGATGCGGCCACCGAAGCCTTCCTCCTGGGCCTTGCGGTACCTTCCCTCATACTTGGGCCAGTGTCCGGAACCAAGCTTCAAAAGCTCGCTCGCGAGAGCGGCCCGCAAAGGCATGCTCTCGCGCCGGCGCTTGATGGTTTCCTTTCCTTCACTGGTTGCCAACTTGAGGAGCCCTTCGGCGCTCAAGGCAGCGACAGTCTCGCGGCCGAGGTGTCCAACGTTCCTGAAAAGTCCTCCGAATAGTTTCCCGATCATTCGAAACATCGTCTCCTCCTATGGCACACGCCGTCCGCGAAGGACGACGATTTGCTTTTCGAGTTGTGCTACCCTCGAGCCCGCCTCGAGACGCGCAACCTGGTTGTCAGGAACAGTGCGTTCGAACATCACCACGCCCTCGCCAGTGTCATCGATGGGAACGCTGGTTCCGTCAACGATGTCGACAACGAGGACAAGATGGTTCGGTACCACTTTCTCGTCCTCGGTCACAACCGAGAGGGTTAGGTGATACCTACCGTTGGCGCCGGACTTCTGGAAGTTGATGTGGTGCGGAACGAGCTTGATCTTCGCCTCGGTCTCACGGAGCTCGCTTTGAGCTTTCGCGATCGCGAGCTCCCGCTGCAGCTCCTTGAGCTCGACTTCAGGGATTTCGTCCCCGACTTGCTTCCGGAGCTTTGCCAACTCGAGAGCGCGCTGGAGCCCTTCACGCTCGGCATCTATCGTTGCTTCCTTGAGCTGTTTCATGGACTTGGCTCGCTCAAGGTTGTGCTCGATCTTCTTGAACTCGGCATCCGGGGGCACCGTTGCCTCGGCAAGGTCCTTCGTCGCCCGCGCGACCTCGATTTGCGTCTTGAGTTCGGCGAGCTCCTTCACCTTGGGTGACTTCGGTTTCATCTCGTCGGGGAGCCGGACAAACTTCTTGTCCCTGATGCTCGTCCCGATGATCTGGACCTCGGCGAGACCGTCGGAAAGATGCTTGAAGATGACCTCTGCCCGCCCAGCATCGTTCGTCGTCTGCGGGTCGTCCGTTTTCTCACCTCGGAAGAAGAACTGGAGATCCTTGCCTCGCAGGACATTGCTGCCCTGTTTGGCAAGTCCTTGCAGGATCACGTGAACTTCGTCCCCCGCGTCCTCAAAGTGGACCTCCAACTCAACTCTCGGCGGTTGATGTCGCCTCTGGCGATTTCCCCCGCCACCAGGGTTCCTGTTTCCAGGATTGTTTCCGTTCACTTCTTCCTCCTTCCTGCGCCGTGGCGCAGTTTGCTATTGCCAAACCAATGGTCATATACCAAACGCCCGATGCTACCACAGTGGCAGCACTGGCGCAGAAAGCGAGTTTTTTGTGAGTTGAACATTCAAGGTAATTCAGCCAAAATTATACATGAAAAACAATAAAAAGTCAAGCACTCCAACGCACCAAAAAGGTTGCGAAGTGGAGCACTTTCACGTTATGCTTTTAAGTGAAGCACCAAGGCCGCACACGAAGCGGCCAACCGCGAGCAAGCCCGAAAGCTAGAGAAAGGAGAAATGAGCTCGCGCAGGAGTAATTCGAGTTCGAATGTGTTGTTGTGGTGGACATTGGGAGGCGACAGGGCGCTTCCTAAAGAGGGGGTTATGGGAATAACCAGATCGCGTTCGAGAGTCGCGCCAGAGCTGGCTTGCTCTATGGGCAGCCGCATCATGGCACGCAACAACCACTGGAGCAACGGCCACTCCCACGTCACCAACGGGAGCGCGGCGGCCAAGGCAAGGCAAGCGCAACCGCCAAAGCCGCTGACGGCACTTCTCTCGCCCGACGAGTTCAACGGGGGATATCCCTGGAGTCCCCACGACGCGTTACTCAAGGATTACATCGTCACGTAGCCATCGCGCGGAAACCGCGCGGTAAGAGAACGGCGCCGACTCCGCCCAAGGCAGAGCGGCGACCAAGACAGAGGAGCACAAGCTCCTCTTTTTCATTTCTGCTTTTTATTTTTTTTGCTTGTTGTGGAATGTTTTGTGTACCTCGCGAAGCTGACGGTCAGTCATGTGCGTGTAAATTTGCGTTGTTGTTATGGACGAGTGGCCAAGCATTGCCTGCACCGACCGGATATCCGCGCCGTTCATCAAAAGATCCGTGGCAAAAAGATGCCGAAGCGTATGCGGAGTAACCTTTCCGGGAATGCCCGCAACAATCGCGTAACGTCTTACAAGCCGCTCTACCTGCCGCGTCGTTAGGCGAATCGTCCGCCGACTGGCGGACTTTTTTTGAGTTCCCGCAAAAAGCGCCTCTTCAATATCGCCGCGTGAGTCGAGATATTTTTTGAGCGCGTCTTTCGCGGCGCGCGAGAGAAAAACAAGCCGGATTTTTGATCCCTTGCCGCGCACGGAAAACTCATCGCGCGCGAGATCCACCGAATCGCGATTGAGCGCGCAAAGTTCCGAAACGCGCAGGCCGGTAGAGAATAAAAGCTCGAGCATCGCCCGATCGCGCGTCCGCCGAGCGGCGGATAAACTCATCTTTTCAGGCGCCTCCAAAAGTCGCTCAAGATCGTCGTGGCGGGGGATATCAATATCGCGCTCCGGCACCTTGGCAAGCTCGATTTTTTCTGCCGCAAGCGCTTCGATATCGCGTTTTGCAAGATATTTCAAAAACATGCGAAGCGCGATCAAATGATAATTACGCGTGCGCACTGACAATCCGTCCCCGTTGATCCGGTTGAGCCACAGACGAAACTCGCGCACTTTGTTTTCTGTAATGTCACCGGCGCTTTTAATTTTCTCGCGCGCAAAAAATCTTCGCAGATAGTGCCCATAGTTTTCAACGGTCTTTTGCGACCGCCCACGCTCAAGCTCAAGATCTTCCAAAAATTCCCGCAGACATCGATCAACCATCATAGCGTTATTATACCAGATGAATGTCGCACAATTTTAGCGACCGCCCAAAAGCTCTTGCATAAAGACCCCTTTGTGTGGTACAATTGATGTCAACGTTATGCTTACTACAGATAAGAAGCACAAAGTTATCGGAAAACATAAAGTGCACGAAACCGACACGGGATCCGCCGCCGTACAGATCGGGCTTTTGTCTGCGCAAATCGAGCGCCTCGCCGAACATCTAAAACAATACAAGAAAGATAATCACTCCCGCCGGGGGCTTTTGAAAATGGTCGCAAAGCGTAAATCCTTACTTGAATATCTCGCCAAAGGGGATTCCAAAAAACTCGCAGAACTTCAGCGACGCTTTGGCATTAAAAAATAATGAACCTCATCAAACACAAAGACCAACGTGTCGCTGTTTTTATTGACGCGCAGAACCTCTATCACTCGGCGCGGAGTCTCTTTAGCGCCCGCGTCAATTTCAAAGAAGTCCTAAAAACCGCAATTGCAGGCCGGCGGCTCATCCGCGCGTTCGGATATGTCATCAGCACGAAAACAGGCGAAGAAAAGCCGTTTTTTGAAGCGCTTGTAGGACTTGGCATCGAAACGCGCGCGAAAGAACTCCAGGAATTTTTCGGCGGCGCGAAGAAAGCCGACTGGGACGTCGGGCTTACCATTGACGCCGTGCGCACCGCGGAAATTGTTGACACCGCGGTAATCTGCTCGGGCGACGGAGATTTTGTGCCGCTTGTTGAATACCTTAAAAATAACGGGAGGCGCGTGGAAGTGCTTGCTTTCGGCCGCTCAACATCAATGAAACTCAAAGAAGCGGTGGATGAATTTATTGATCTTGGCGCGGACGACAAGTATCTCTTGCGCGTCCGGAAACAAAACTATGCTCGAAAAGAAGATATTTGAAACACAAGTTGCGGGGAAGAAAGTAACGGTTGAGTTCAACCCTATTGCATCCCAAGCAAACGGTTCGGTCATGGTATCATCCGGCGGCACCACCGTGCTTGCGACCGTTGTCATGTCTCCCGTCGCGCGGGAAACAGTAGAATACTTTCCTCTCACGGTCGACTACGAAGAAAAATACTACGCGGCCGGCCGCATTCTTGGTTCGCGCTTCATGCGCCGCGAGGGCCGTCCATCGGAAGAAGCAATACTCATCTCGCGCTTGATTGACCGGACAATCCGTCCTCTTTTTGACCATCGGATGCGCCACGACGTGCAGGTTGTGGTATTCACGCTTTCCCTTGATGAAGAAAATAGCCCCGATGTTCTTGCAATCCCCGCGGCCTCCCTCGCGCTTCTTGTCTCCGACATTCCGTGGGAAGGCCCCGTGAGCGCGGTCCGTGTAAGTTTCGTGAATGGAGAATGTATTATCAACCCAACCGACGCTGAACGAAAAATGGCCGAACTGGACATGATAGTCTCCGGGGGCGGGGGTTATATAAACATGCTCGAAGGAAAAGCAAAAGAAATCCCAGAAGAGACTCTGATTTTGGCAATTGAACGCGCCTTTCTTGAAGTAAACAAGATTAATGCCTTCCAAGATGAAATCAGGAGCGCGATAGGTAAAAACAAGAAAAAAATCGATCTCGAAGACCCGCCGGAGGATTTGCGGCGCATGCTTGAGCGCCATATTCTTCCGCGACTCACAGATGCTATTTTTGAAACAGACAAAACAAAGAGACACCACGCGCTTTCCGACCTCAAACACGAATGGATGGAATCGGCCCGTGAAGCGTTGCCGGAAACCGGACGCGGAACAATTTCAGATTTTTTTGAAGACGCGATAAACAATATTGTCCACGACGCCGCCCTTAAAGAAAACAAGCGTTCAGACGGCCGAAACTTGAAAGAGGTCCGGCCGCTTTATGCGGAAACGGGAGTACTCACGCGCACGCACGGATCAGGACTTTTCTTTCGGGGCGACACGCATATTCTCTCGGTTGTAACCCTCGGGGCGCCGGGAGACGAACTTCTTATTGAGGGCATGGATGTGCGTACAAAAAAACATTTCATGCATCATTACAACTTCCCGCCGTTCTCCGTTGGCGAGACCGGGCGCATGGGCGCGCCGGGCAGGCGCGAGATCGGGCACGGCGCACTTGCAGAAAAAGCGCTTGAGGCGGTCATCCCGCCCAAAGAAGATTTTCCTTATACCATCCGCCTTGTTTCCGAAACTTTTTCTTCAAACGGCTCTTCCTCCATGGGCTCGGTATGTGCATCAACTCTGGCTCTCATGGACGCGGGCGTTCCCATCACTCGGCCAGTTACGGGCATCGCCATGGGCCTCATGATGGAAGACGAAAATACATATCGAATACTGACCGACATTCAGGGACCGGAAGACCATCATGGAGACATGGACTTCAAGGTTGCGGGAACAACTGAAGGAGTCACCGCAATTCAAATGGACGTTAAAGTAAATGGTATTACCCTAGGTATCGTTAAAGATGCACTTTCTGACGCAAGAGAAGCACGGCTTAAAATTCTTGACACGATTTTAGAAACAATCAAAGAACCGAGAAAAAATCTTTCCCCATTCGCGCCTCGCGTGTTCCGAATGAAAATTCCGGTTGATAAAATCCGCGACGTTATCGGCCCCGGCGGCAAAACAATTAATGAAATAATCGCAGAAACCGGCGCCCAGATCGATATAGAGCAAACCGGCGATATATTTGTCACGGGTCCCACTGAAGAAGCCGCGCATGCGGCCGAGGAACGCATCCGGCTCATCACGAAAGAATTTGAGGTCGGCGAAACTGTGCAGGGAACGGTAACGCGGCTCTTTGACTTTGGAGCCATGATTGAAATTGCCCCCCGCCAAGAGGGACTCGTGCATATTTCAGAACTTGCGAGCTTTCGTGTTGGCAAAGTTGCCGATATAGTAAATGTGGGGGACGTGGTAAAAGCAAAAATTATCAGCATCGACCAGATGGGGCGCATTAACCTTTCCATCCGCGCGCTCACAGAAACAGAAGAAGAAATAAAAAAACGAACCGCGACAAAACCACCACGGAGGCCCCACTCGCGCAACTAGGGAAACTCCTATGGCTGAGCCGGAACATCGCTCAACGATCATCCGGACAATGAAGACAGACTCGGACGAACTCCTCCAAAAAGAGAAGTCGTCTTTTCTTGACCTCTTTACAAAAGAGGGAGAGCGCAGGGCGATGGAAGGAATGCCCCTTCCTACCGCGCGCATTGGGATGCCACAGGAAACTACACAGCGAAACCCGTGGAAGATGGTTGCGCTTTTTCTCGGAGGACTTATCGTTCTTGGCGCTCTTGCGTTCGGCGCGTATTTCTTTCTGCCGGACCTCTTGCGCACCAACCCCAAAGAAATTCCCAAGGGTCCCGATATCCCCCGACCACTGATCAAAAGCGCACAAAAAAACCAAACGATAGAAGTGCGAAAAAACGACCGAACCGGGCTTCTCGCGAAAATAGAAGAAGTTCCGCGCGACAGCGCTTACACCTATATTCCCATACTCACCGAGGGCGGCCAGATCATGCGCGTAAAAGAATTTTTCGATACCGTTCGCATTGCTCCTCCATCGCGTGATTTTTACAACGGCATCTCCGACCGCATCGATGTTTATAAACTCGGCAACGATATTGTATTTGTGTTTGAAGTGCGAGACAAAGAGAAAACACAGGGGAACCTTATCGAGTGGGAACATACGTTACCGCAAGATTTTCTTACTATTTTCCTTGCAAGGGAAGCGGGCGCATTTCATTTCTCCGACCGTCTAATACGCAACGTTGACGCGCGCGTTGCCCTTGAAGAAAATCCCCCCGATACCCATGCGCTTTCGTACTCCGTCCGGGAGGACTTCTTTATTCTCACCACATCTGAAGAGGCGCTCCGCGCGACGATTGATCGCGTACTTGAGCAGTGATACACTGAATTACCATGAACGTAAAAGAATTCGAAAACCTGCTGCTGGAAGAAAAAAAAGAAATAGAAAAAAGTCTTTCTTCGGTGGGAACACAAAGCATAAAAAACCCGCAGGAGTGGGAAACAAAATACCCCGACCTAAACGTAGATCCGTCGGATAAAAGTGACATGGCCGACGAGGTTGAAGAGTTTGACAACGCGATCGGCATTGAGTCCGCGCTTGAAGAAAAACTGCGCGAGATCAATGCGGCGCTCGAACGGGTTAAAAACGGAACCTACGGAAAGTGTGAAAAGAAAGGGGAGGATATTTCAGAACAACGCCTTCGCGCAAATCCCGCGGCACGCACGTGCATAGAGCACTCTCGTTAATGATACGCGCGACACTGTCACAAAAACTGGGAGTTTGGACCGCGTCGGCACTCATCCTCGCGGCGTTTTTTATTTTGTATGGATCCTACTTTCCCGCAAAGAACGGAACCGTAGGAGATGACTACCAGCAACAGCTTCCGAATCTTCTCACAAGCTATTACTGGTTTTTGGAGAATGGCTTCTTTTCGGTTCCGTGGTTTGCGCCAGCCCAGTGCGGGGGAGTCCCATTCTTTGCGGATCCCGGACATGGATTTTTTGCCCTTCCCACATACCTTGTTCTTTTTTTTAACCCCGTACTTTCTATAAAAATCACGTTCATTCTTTTTGCATTGCTGGGATATGCGGGATTTTATTTTTTGCTGAGAAACGCATTTTGGGTATCGCGACCGCTCGCGGTCGCGGGCGCAGCTCTTTTTGCGCTGAATGGATTTTACGCCTATCGCATGATTGTTGGGCATCCATTTCACGCATTTATGCTCGTGCCATTTATCGCGCTTCTTGCAATCTCACGACGTCCAGCGTTCTTACTTAAGATTGTTATTGTGGGATTTCTTTTTGCGTATATGTTTCATTCCGCAATGATCCACATCATACCGCCCGCTTTTCTCGCGCTCATCGTAATTATCCTCATCCACCAGACGCGCCATGGCTTTAACGTTCGCTCGTGGGCGCACATCGGGCTTGGAGCGATTGTCGGTGCGGGACTCTCGCTCTCAAAAATCTCCGCATCTCTCTCGCTTCTTCGAAATTTCCCGCGTGATTTTTATACGCTCCCGGGTTTTCCGCGCATCTTTGATTCCGCGCGGATTGCATTTGAATCGGTATTTTTGAGGGTGCCCACCGACACGGCGAATAATCTCCTCGCCAACGCGCCGTTTTACCTCCAACAGCATGAATTTGAGTTCGGTATAACGCCGGTTCCGTTTGTTCTCATGACCGCAGGAATTATTTTCTTTATCGCAACACGCATAAAAAAGCAGGAAATGCCGCCCATGAAAAAAATAGTTTCCGCCTTCGCAATTTCCCTGCTTCTCGCGATTCCCATTTTACTTAACTGGTACAGTCCAACGTGGAATTCTTTTCTTAAAAAACTTCCCTGGATCGGACAATCCAGCAGTCTCATCCGCTGGTTTAGCGCCTACATCCCCGTGTTCGTGCTCCTTGGAATTCTCGCTGCGGAGTCCCTCTCAAAAAAACATGCGGTACAGATAGCGATCGCCGCGCTTTCAGTTGTCTTTGCAATCGGCTACCATACCTCCGCTGATCGCGCTTATTATGACTCGCAACACTATAACCCAGAAACCATACAAACCGCGTACCGAAAAGCAAAGCAGACGCGCGTGATACCAGATATAAAGGCCGTGGGTGTTTATACGAAACAGAATGGGGAAATCGCAATGCCGATTGGAAGAAACGACGTTTTCACACAAGGCGGGTCACAGCTCGCTTGTTACAACGCGCTCTTTGGCTACCGGCTCGAAAAATTTCCCCGCAAAGACCTCATCCCGGGACCCGTGCTAAGCATTCGCAATGGACACTTTAACATTAAAAATCCGGCTTGTTATGTCTTCCCCGCAGAGAACAACTGTGCGCCCGGGGATCACTTTCGCGAAGAGGAACGGGAAAAAGCAGAAGCATTTGTGCACTACAAGCCGTTTGAATTTCAAAAATCATCCCTGCAAAAAAGTGCTGATGCAATCAACATTTTTTTTCTTCTCTTTTGTTTAGGCGTCGTAGTCCGAGAAATAAAAAGACTTTTTCCGCAATCATACGCGTTGCGGAAACAGAGATAAATTGCTACAAAAGGCATGTGTCTACAAAACTGCATTCAGGACAGATCGTGGGGCTCCGCGGAGTGCCGATTGAAGTTGAAATCGACCTCGTCCCCGGTTTGCATCGATTTTCAATCGTGGGGCTCCCTGACAAAGCAGTCGAGGAAGCAAAAGAACGAGTTTCGGCGGCAATAAAAAACTCGGGTTTCCGCCCGCCACAGAAAAAAAATCATCGGATTACGGTAAACCTCGCACCAGCTGATCTCCAAAAAGAAGGAGCGCTCTTCGACTTTGCGATTGCACTTGCTTACTTACAAGAATCAGGACAGATTTCCGTTGATCTTGAAAATAAATTTTTTCTGGGAGAACTCGCGCTTGACGGCTCGCTCCGCCCAGTCAAGGGAATATTGCCGTTGGTCCTCGCCGCCCGCGCTCATGGTTTTAAGGAAGCATTCATTCCTGAAAGAAATTTTGAAGAGGCAAGTCTCATAGAAGGAATCACAATCTATAAAATTCCGCGCCTCGCGCACGCAGTAGAACATCTTGAAAATAAGACACGCGCAGAAATTGTAAAAACGAAAAAATTCACTGGCGAGGCGCCCTCGTCGCGTTTCGATTTTTCCGATATCAAAGGACAGGAGTTTGCGAAAAGGGGCGTTGAGATTGCGGCGGCAGGCAACCACCACGTAGCTTTTATCGGTCCCCCGGGAACGGGAAAAACGCTTCTTGCGCGCGCCTTGCCCTCTATTCTTCCTAAACTCTCGTTCGAAGAAGCACTCGAGATCACTTCAATCCATAGTATTGCAGGGGTTCTTGATACCGGAAGTATCGCGCGCGAGCGTCCGTTTCGAAGCCCGCATCACACGGCATCATATGTATCTCTGGTTGGTGGGGGCACATACCCAAAACCGGGCGAGGTAACGCTCGCGCACCGCGGGGTTCTTTTTTTGGATGAGTTTCCTGAATTCGACCGAAAAGTCATTGAAACGCTCCGCCAGCCGCTTGAAGACCGGGTTGTTTCCATCGCGCGGGCGCGCGGATCGCTTGTATTTCCTGCAAGCATCTTGCTTGCAGCCGCGATGAATCCCTGCCCGTGCGGAAACCGCGGATCACGCAAAGAATGCGTCTGTTCACCGCGGCAGCTTGCGCTCTATGCGCGAAAAATATCAGGACCAATTCTTGACCGCATTGATCTTTGGCTCTCAATGCCGCAAATTGAACACAAGAAACTTGCGGATGAAAATGATGCGCAACAACCTGAATCATCGCAAACGATCCAGAAGCGCGTGGAGCGCGCTCGAGAAGTCCAGAAAAAAAGATTCGAGAACAGTGAAACCCATGCAAACAGTGCCATGGATATCCGAGAAATAAAAAAATACTGTAAACTCGCTCCATCGGAACGAAGCATATTGGAAAATGCAGCGGGCCGTCTTGACCTCTCCGCGCGCGCATACCATCGGGTTTTGAAAGTAGCGCGCACGATTGCAGACCTCGCCGATTCCGCCGAAATTAAAAAAGAGTATCTTTTGGAAGCCCTCCAATACCGCCCGCGCAGAGACATATTTTTCTAAAGGAAGAAAAAAGATTCGTATATCCGCAATAAAAAGCTATAGCTTTTTATTGCGGATTATTACTTTTTTAAATTTAAAGACATGCGGGATTTTAAGGACGTGCGGGATTAGAATGGATTCTTCGCGCCGCGGATTTCAAAATGGAGATGAGGGCCAGTTGATTTTCCGGAACTGCCTACGAAACCGATTGTCTGCCCGCGCGATACAGAAGCCCCTGCAGTTATTGCAAGGCCATTGAGGTGCGCATAGAGCGTCTGGGTTCCATTGGGGTGGGCAACAACAATGTACCGTCCGTACCCTCCATTCCAGCCAGAGTTGCGCGCCACAATCACGGTTCCGGGTGCAGAAGCAAAAACTGGTGAGCCAAGCGGATTTGCGATATCCACGCCATTGTAACCATGGATTCCTTGAGTTTTGCGCCCGCCACTCAATGGCCGCGCATAGTAACCAATAATTTCAGGCCCGCCGCCCCGTACGATTTTTCGCGGCTGCTCTCGCTCTACCGGTTCCGTACGAAGCTCGCCATCAGGGATAATGACAACCGTACCGACCTCAAGAGACTCGTTGATGGAAAAGTCATTAAAGTCAATGATGTCGTCCGCGTTTCCATCATATTTTTTTGCAATCGAATTAATTGTGTCTCCAGCCCTTACGGTATGGCGCACGCCGGATACCGGGAGAATGACAAGAACCTGCCCCGGCGTTAAGACGCCGCCCCGCGGAATATTATTTGCCCATGTAATTGTATTGACCGAAACTCCAAATGAATGCGCAATGAGACCTAGCGAATCTCCTTCGCGCACCGTGTAAGTCGAAATTTCATACGACGAACTGCTTTCAGCGGCCTCCGCAACATTCCCCAACGGGCCGACCGTCGATACGAGAGCGATGTTATCAACAATTTCAACCTCGGCATGTTCAAGCGCTAACAGCGGGGTTGCGGAGAGAAAAGGAAACGGCTTTTGGGGCGCTTCAGACACATCTTGCTGTTTCTCAACAACTTCGTCGTTCGCAAAACCAAAAATAGACTTAATAAACGAACTGATGCTTAACGCCTCGGCCTCGCGCGCATGAATCACGGCGGCTAAAGTCGCCCCGACAAGCCAAAGAGCCAAAAACTTCTTTTGGAAAAGAAGTTTTTTAGACGCCGCCTTTGATTTTCCTTTCTGATCTTCCAAAAAGAGTATTTCCGTTCAGATCTTTCGTTAATAATCTGGATCAAAAATCCATCCAACCGTTATTCTTCAGTATACCACCCCCCAATGATTTACTCAATAACATGTGGATACCGTTTTTGCCTTATATTGCAACAAATTTCCGCCCACCCTATACTCGTATCATGACCATTTTGGAGGGTCTCAATGAGCGTCAGCAGGAAGCGGTTCTTTATACCACAGGACCGTTACTTATAGTTGCGGGGGCGGGCTCAGGGAAGACAAAAACAATTGCGCACAGAATTGCATACCTTATCCGCCAAGGCGTTGATCCCGCACAGATACTCGCGGTGACTTTTACCAATAAGGCCGCCGAAGAGATGCGTGCTCGCGTGTACACGCTTCTAAAGAAAGAAAAAATCGCAGTCAACGCGGCCGCCGGTCCTTTTATGGGCACATTTCACTCCCTTGGAGTCCACATCATGCGGCAACATGGATCGTTGAACGGCATCCCAAAGAATTTCAGTATACTCGACGAAGAAGATTCAAAATCAATTATTAAAGACCTCATCCGAGAGCACGAGCTCGACCCAGACAATTATCCGCCACCGCGCATTAGGGCAATCATCAGAAATTTAAAAAACGAACTTATCACCGCGGATGACTTTGCAAAACAAGATGACGATACCCCTTACCAAAAAACTCTTGCGGCACTCTACAACGCCTACGAAACACGGTTGCAAAAGTTAAAGGGTCTTGATTTCGATGACCTTCTTTTAAAACCAGTTTTACTTCTTCAACGATCAGAAGCCGCGCGCACATGGTACGAAAACCGGTGGTCGCACATTCATGTTGATGAATACCAAGATACCAATCATGCCCAATACATCCTCATGCGGTTTCTCGCTTCGCACGGCAATATTGCGGTGGTGGGAGATATTGACCAAGCGATTTACTCGTGGCGGGGGGCCGACTGGCGAAATCTACTCCAGTTTGAAATGGACTGGCCGGACGCAAGAGTAATCACGCTCGAAGAAAATTATCGCTCAACCCAATTGATCCTGGAGGCGGCAAACGCCGTAATCCAACACAACAAAGAACGGAAAGAAAAAAATCTCCGTTCAACGAAAGAAGCGGGAGAAACCATAACCCTGACGATCCTCGAAAACGAAAGGCAAGAGGGGATGTTCATCGCAGAGTACATCGCCCATCTCGTGGGATCCAAAGTTCAGGCCGGCCAGATCGCGGTTCTCTTTCGGACAAACGCTCAATCGCGCGCCCTGGAAGAAGCGTTCTTGAAAAAAAATATACCATACCGGCTAATCGCTGGAGTAAAATTTTACGAACGAAAGGAAGTGAAAGATGCCCTTGCGTACCTAAGATACGCGCTCAACGAAAATGATTTGCTCTCTCTAAAACGTATAATCAACAGCCCTCCGCGTGGGATTGGAAAAGTATTGACGCTTAAATATATCGGAAGTAAACCGCTGGCCGCACACGAAAAAGAAAAAATAAAAAAATTCGAAGTGATTATAGAAAAAATTAAAAAGGCGGCAATGAGTGAAAGCGCTTCAACAGTATTGGCAACTGTGCTGAAAGAAGCGGGATTCCGCGCACATTATAAAGATAACAAAGCCGAGCACGATCGGTGGGAAAATATTCAGGAACTCTTATCCGTCGCGAAAAAATACGACAAAGATGAAGCGCCGGAGGGAATCATAAAACTTCTTTCCGAGGCCTCTCTCTCAACACAAGAAACCGAAATAGAAGATAAGGACTCGCGCGTCACATTGCTGACCGCGCACGCGGCGAAAGGACTTGAGTTTGATGTTGTCATCATCGCGGGAATGGAAGAGGGACTCTTTCCCCACTCTCTTTCGCAAACGCCGTCAGAGCTTGAAGAAGAACGAAGACTTTTTTACGTCGCACTGACGCGCGCAAAAGAAAAAATCGCTATTACGCTCACGCGGCAGCGCATGATTTACGGGGAAGTTATGTTTAATGACCCTTCCCGATTCCTTGGGGAGATCCCCCAGGAGCTTGTGAGCGGCACGGATCTCGCCCTGCGCGCCGGGGAATATAACGACGATGAAATTTCAATCTGATAACATGCGGCCAAATAAGCTTCTGGGACAACACTTTCTCCACTCACGCACGATTATATCCGCGATTATCCGCGCGGCGAAAGTCACACGATCAGACACGGTTTTAGAGGTGGGACCGGGCAAGGGAATTCTGACCGAAGCGCTTATCCATCAGGCGCGACGCGTCATCGCCGTTGAAAAAGATAAGCGGCTCTGCGAGTTTTTACGGAAAAAATTCAGTGATGCGGAAAATCTCTCTATCGTGGAGGGTGACGCCATCAAAACAAAACTCGCGCTCCCCAAAAAATTCAAAATTGTCGCGAATATCCCATACTATCTTACCTCGCGATTCATCCGAAAATTCCTTGCCGCACAAACACAGTCCATGACGCTTCTTATCCAATACGAGGTCGCGCGCCGCGTCTGCGCGGCACCCCCGTCAATGAATTTGCTCGCGCTTTCCGTACGAGCATACGCTGATCCAAAAATAATGCGAAAAGTTCCGAGAAGATATTTTCATCCAGAACCAAAAGTTGATTCCGCGCTTATTACCATCACAAAAAAGAAAAAATCTTTCTTCGAGAAAAAGAAAATTGATGAGAGCGTTTTTTTCTCCCTGACAAAAAAAGCATTTTCCCAAAAACGGAAGACGCTTAAAAATTCTCTCGGGATCAATTCACACAAGCGCCCGCAAGAACTTACATTGAGCGATTGGGCGTCCGTTATCCACACCCACACTCGTACTGCCCCACGGGCATATTCGCAATTGAATGCAGAAATGCTTCACAGATGAGATTAAGACATCCGAGCGGCACATTGCAAGAAGCCCCAAAAGGAGCGCAATCATATTCATACGCACAGCCGTATGAACAAAAGAGTCCGCTATTACAGCTATACCAGTAAATCGCAAAGCCCGGCACTCTTCCCCCGGGACCCAAGCTTTTATAGCAGAACGCATACGAATCCCAGATGCCATAAATTTGTGCGTTTGCCGTTGCCGGATAGAAGAGTGACAGCGCGCGGCTAAAAATGTTTTCTCTCGTCGGCGAAAAACCCGCAAGAACGCGTTTTTGTTCTTCCTGCGAGAGTGAGCGGAAGTATTCCCGCCGCGCTTCCACAACCTGGGGAATGTCAATATCAATGGAACGAAGAGCGCGCTCTTTATTGCCGGGAACGGAATAATATTTGTCGTTTGGTTGAGACGCCATAAACTCTATGAATCGTCTCTGCTGGCGCTGGATGTTTTCCACCAATTCAAAATTTGCCACTTTTTCCTCTTCACGAATATATCCAACTTTCACAAGAGCTTTTTCAACGTCCGCAAGTTTTTCACGATACTTTACCGGTATCGCAAATTCTCCCTCGCCGCCAGTAACGGGCCCGGGAGGCGGCTTCAATTCGCCTCCGAGAGAAGACTGTGGGGGTACGACGAGATTGGGAAATTCCTCAAGCGTTTTAAAAGTGTCCAGAATATCAATAAGTTCTTTACTAAAAGAAACGCTCTCGCGCAATTCTTTTTTCTTGCTTTGTGGCATTACGGGAGATGTAGGTTCCGCTGGCGGAGGAATCTGTGGGGGCGGCGAGGAAGGTTCAGGTTGCAAAGGAGGGTACACATTATCAGTTGGAGGGAGCGCCGGAAACGTTTCTTGAGGTAAGCTCTTTGGTCTTTGCGAATACAAAAACATGCCGCCAACAACAACAATTGCGATGAAAATTGCCACCGGAGCTATCATTTTCCTCCGCATTAACTTCAGTATAACCCCGTTTCCATCCTTTATCCACAAGTCTTAAACAACATATCCAATGCTATAATAGTGTAGGCGCATTGTAGCCGCCTTCGTTTTGACATACATGCCAACAAAAAAATTTATCGTTGTCGCGGGGAGCGCGTTTGTAGCCGTAGGACTCCTGTGGATTGGTTCCTCTTCTGACGCAATAAAAACACCGGAAAGAAAAATATCTGCCCAAGTTGAGCGCGATGAGTCCAAAGATTCCGATGGCGATGGCTTGGCTGACTGGGAAGAAAACCTTCAGGGCACTGACGTGTACAATCCCGACAGCGATGGCGACGGGCTTAACGACAACGAAGAAAAAACCCTAAATGATCAGGCAAGCGAAACGAAAGATAAAACTCCATCGCTGACAAATACGTATCTGAAGACCCTCGAGGATTTCTTCAGAAGCCGTGTCGGTGAAGACGGAACAATCCGGCGTGACTCGTTGGAAATTGATCCGCGCACGAAAGAACTCGTCGTAAAAAATCTTGCAACGGATACAAAAGAGTATCTGTCGCGCCAACGGTATTCCGCAGAGAATATAAAAACAAGCAGCGAGCAGACGTTGCGAAATTATTTTAACGAAACCGGCACGGTGCTCGCAAAATACTTCTCGGGACCGGAATTGCAATCTCGCCTGGTGCTCATAAAAGATTTCGAAAACTATACGAAAGATAATACTTCGGGAGAGAAAAACTTTATATCAATCAAATCACGAATGCAACTTCAGAAAACCCTTTTTGAAAAAGGCGGGCGTGAGCTCAATGAGATTGCGGTTCCCAAGGGCGCAGAACACGTTCAAGCAGAGCTCCTGAATATTTTTGCGGGCACCACCGAAAGTTTTGGCCAGCTTGCCGCATTTGAGGAAGATCCGCTCTTGGGTTACATAGGCGCCATAAACTACCGCAATAGCGTCCGGGAAAGCGCGAAATTTTTAGAGAATGTAAAAAAACTTTTTGACGAGAACAAACTGGCTTTTGAGAAAAGCGAGGGGGGAGCATTTCTCCAAACATTCACCGAGAAATTATGAAATACAAATTTACGCGTATTTTTATCGCAGGGCAGACAATCATCAGTTTGATTTTTGCCCAATTTCTCGCATATGCCGAGGGCCTCTCCGTCCCTGTTTCCGACGCTGTCCTCGAAGAAAAAGAAGCAGGACTATTCGGCATCACCGCAATTTCCACAGACTTTATCGCGTTTGGCTTAAAAGAAATGGCAACCCAGCTGCTTCTTGAAAAAATAAAAGAATGGGCGGCGGGCGGTTTTCAAGGAAGCCCCATATTCATCGAGAATCCGGAGCAATTTTTCAAGGACGTTGCCGAAGAAGCAAGCGGCGTATTTGTTGAAGAATTGGGAACAAAACTTACCGGGGACCCGAACTTTTTCTGTTCAAACATTATCCCAAATTTTGTTCTAGATATCGGGGAGACGGGCAGAAAACGATTCGAGCGGCGCGCGCAGTGCACTATGAATCGCGTTTTTAACAACGTAGAGGGGCAACTTAACAACTTCTACGAAGACTTTGATAACGGCCGGCTGGGCGCGTACCTTGAACTCCAGCAAATGCAAAATAACCGCTACATGACATACTTTGAGCTCATGGACGAGACAAAAAGGCGGAGAGCGCAAGCGGAAAATAAATTCAAAGACGCGTCCCAATCAAGCGGCGGATATTTCCCCAATATCAAATGTACCCAGCGCACGGCAAAATTTTGCAAGCAGTGGACTATCAAAACCCCGGCGAAAGCAATTGCAGATCGGATAACGAAAACAGTCGGGACCGATCTTGAAGATATTATATCGACTGATGAAATAACCGAACTTATCGTCGCGATCTTCGCGGGTCTCATCAAGGTCGCGCTTGAGGAAGGCCTTTCAAATTAATTTATGATAGTTTCCCGAAGAGTAAAAAATTGTATCGTCACCACGCTACTTATTGCCGCGCTGCCATTTTTTACCGCATCAATTCTGGCGCCGTTCGTAATTTCCGCGCGCGACGCACAAGCACAGCAAACCGGACAAGACGGAACCACCGAGGAGGTAGACACCGGAGGAGACACCGGCGAGCCAATTGATGATTCGGGAAACAGCGGCGATAGTATTTCAGAGAATGCAGTGCAAGCGCGCGATTTTGGCCCGGATGGAGTATGCGAATTTAGTTCAGACATCTCGGTGCGTGCCTGCGTTCGAGAATTTATAGCCGCGATTTTGACTGGTCTTCTTACCATCGCGGGCAACGTCCTTTCCCTCGCAGGCCAATTTTTTGACGTTGTCATCCAAATTCAAAATACAAGTTTCCAAAAACAGCGGATCGTTGTGGAAGGATGGCAAATTACCCGGGACGTGGTAAATATTCTCTACATATTTGTGCTTTTGATTATCGCAATCTCGATTATTCTTGGCATACAATCTTACGGCTCAAAAGCACTTCTCGCGCGGCTTGTGATCTCCGCACTTCTGGTAAATTTCAGTCTTTCAATCGCCGGGGTTGTTATTGACGCATCCAACGCCCTCGGAAACACATTTTATCAAAATATGGGCACGGTCGAAACAAGGGGCGGCAAAACAGCGCGCGACCTGTCCGGCAGTTTTATTCAGGGATTTCAACCACAAAAAATCTTTGACGACCAAAATAGTAATTTTAAATCCAAGGGTGTAGAAAGCACTACCTGGAGCATGATCATTGCCCTTATCGCGGGCTTGATTCTTTTGGGCATTGCTATTTTTGTCCTTGTTGCAGGAGCGCTGATACTGATCGCGCGCATCGTTGCGCTCTGGATACTCCTTATACTTTCGCCGATTGCGTTTCTTTTCTACGTGCTTCCCGGCACGATGGGACTGGCAAATACATGGCTCCGAAAACTATTTGAGCAGTCATTTTTCTATCCCGCTTACATGTTCTTCCTTTATCTCACGTTCGTCATGATAAAGAGCGGCACGGTCGCGCGGATGATACAAGACCACGAATCAATTACCGATACCCTGCTCAACGCGAGAGGAGAGGCATTTGCGTCAATCACGGGAAATATTTCAATCATTATCCAATTTGTCACTCTTGGGTTCCTCATGATGGCATCGATTTTCGTCGCAAAGATGCTGGGAGGACAAACCGCGACAATCGCGCTCAAGGGCGGGAAGCGCGTTTCGCGCGTAGCACAGGGATATGCCGGGCGCATGGGACGCGCGGCGGAAAGTATGACGGT